>QJWF01000243.1 GCA_003235435.1 Nitrosomonadales bacterium | reverse complement strand
AGGTGTAATGTGCAGCGGGAACGACCGGGATGGGCTCTTTGCCGATATTGATTCCCAGACTGAGGCAGCGCGTATAAATGGTCGGGAAATGTTCCTGGAGGAACTCGACCGACTGGTGCGAGATGTCGAGGTAGACGCAGTCCAACCCCCCCTTTTTCATTTCGAAATCAATAGCTCTGGCCACAATATCACGCGGTGCCAGCTCTGCACGCTCGTCGTGCCGCGGCATGAAACGGGTCCCGTCAGGCAGTTTGAGCACACCGCCTTCGCCGCGCACCGCTTCGCTGATAAGAAACGATTTCGCATGGGGATGGTACAGACAGGTTGGGTGGAATTGAATAAATTCCATATTGCCAACGCGGCAGCCGGCACGCCACGCCATCGCGATCCCATCGCCTGTTGCGGTGTCCGGGTTGGTGGTATAGAGATAGACCTTGCCTGCCCCACCGGTTGCCAGAACGGTGTTTTGTGCGCCGATGGTGATCACCTCTTCGCTCAGGGTATTGAGCGCATAAACGCCAAAACAGCGATTCCTGGATTTTCCGATTTTCTTTCCGGTGATCAGGTCAACAGATATGTGGTTTTCGAGAATGGTGATGTTCGGGTGCTCAAGTACGCGTGTAGCCAGGGTTTCCTGAACAGCTTGGCCGGTCGCGTCGGCAGCATGGATGATGCGTCTTCGGCTATGGCCTCCCTCTCGGGTGAGGTGATAGCCCATCCCGCTGGAATCGTCCCGGGTGAAAGGAACCCCTTGGCCTATCAGCCAATCTATTGCCGCTTTGCCATGCTCGACAACATAGCGCGTAACAGCTTCATCGCACAGGCCTGCACCGGCAGTCAGGGTATCCTGGATATGTGCGTCCAGAGAATCGTCAGCCGACAATACAGCCGCAATTCCACCTTGTGCCGAACCGCTGGCTCCATCCAGCAGTTTTTTTTTGGTGATCAATCCCACCTTGCGGTGCTCGGCCAGCTTGATGGCCATTGTCAGTCCCGCAAGGCCGCTGCCGATGATCAGTGTGTCAAATTGCAGCAATTATTCTCTCGACTGGTTGATTTGGAATTGAGGACTATAGCAAACTGTTGCGTATCCATTGCCGGATTTGTCGCCTGAAACTGATATTCTCCTATTGGGCCGGTACAAGATTGACAAGCAGACTCTGACGCGGTCTGCCCGGAGCGGTTATACTTGCACTCTTTAGAAATCGCGCAGTCCTCGCAAGATTAATGTCAGGGATTGCCCCAAGGGGCGACCCAGGGTGCACGGAGCCTTCGGTTCCACACTGGCGGAATTGTGTAATACCTTAATGGAATAGTCAGGGATGGCAGACCGGGAAGTTGATCAGCAGTTGGTTGAACGCGTTCAACGCGGAGACAAACACGCCTTTGACTTGTTGGTCTCCAAATACCAGCGCAAGCTTGGGCGCCTGATTTCACGCTTTGTAAAGGATCCGGCCGAGGCGGAGGATGTTACCCAGGATGCTTTTATCAAGGCGTACCGTGCGCTTCCGGGGTTTCGCGGAGAAAGCGCATTTTATACCTGGTTGTATCGGATAGGCATCAATACGGCAAAGAATCACCTGTTGGCAAATAAACGCCGTCCGCCGACCAGTACCCCTTTTGACTCAGAGGAGTCGGAATCCTTCGATGAGGCCAGCCTTCTGAGGGAAGTGAATACGCCGGAAAATGAACTCATGAGCAAACAGGTTGTCGATGTGGTGCAAACTTCATTGCAGCAACTGCCGGAAGATCTGCGCAGCGCACTGACACTGCGCGAAATAGAAGGATTGAGCTATGAGGAAATCGCAGCTGTGATGAATTGCCCGATAGGCACGGTGCGGTCCAGGATATTCAGGGCACGCGAGGCCGTAGCGGAGAATCTGCGGCCGTTATTAGAAACCAGTAAAGGTAATAGGTGGTAAAATATGAAAAAAGAAATTTCTGCATTGATGGACGGTGAACTATTCGAAGACGATGCCGAAAGCCTGCTTGACCGCATCGGTCGTGGGACGGATGCACACAAGGACTGGGAACTTTACCACCTGATCGGAGATGTGTTGCGCCAACCGGATCACATTCATTGCGATTTGAGCGCGAAAGTGCGTGAACGGATGCGGGATGAACCAACGGTACTGGCGCCGCGCAGCCATGCAGTAAAACGAAAAGCGCGAACTTTCGCGCTGTCAGCCGCGGCCTCGCTGGCTGCAGTCGGCGTGGTGGTGTGGATGTCGCAACAGATCGGCACTGAAACCTTTCCTCCAATGGCCATGCAGAATAATGCAATGCGCCCGGTCAGCAAGGATATCCAGTCAAAGTCAAATGATTATCTGATGGCACACCAGGAATTCTCCCCCAGTACAGACATGAATGGCGGAGCATCCTATATACGCATGGTCAGTTACGGTTCCGAAGGTAGATAACGATGAGTCTGCTCTTGGCGCCTTGTGGAAAACTGCTGGGCGGGTTGTTGCTTACGGTTACTGCCAATGCCTATGCAGGAGACAGCCAAGCCTGTCTCGATTGGCTCAAGACGGTTGCATTTGCAGGACACCAAACAGATTACACCGGGGTGTTCGTGTACCAGTATGACAATCGCGTGGAGACCTCGCGCATCACGCACCTTGCCGAAGCGGACAGTGAATACGAGAAGATCGAAATCCTGGACGGTCCCAGGCGTGAAATAGTTCGCCATCATGGACATGTCTGGAGCTACATCAACCATCGGATGGTTCAGGTGGACAGTCACAAAGGCCGCGGCAGATTCCCTTCGTTGCTGCCCGACCAGTTATCCAGGCTGGGTTCGAACTACCAGCCCAAGCAGGAGGGCACGGAAAGAGTGGCGGGCTACGATGCACAGGTCATCGTTTTTCAACCCAAAGACAATTTGCGCTACACGCACAAAATATGGGTACATACCGATTCCGGATTGCTTCTAAAAGCTGCGGTGATGACCGATAAAAATCAAGTGGTCGAGCAATATGCTTTCACCCAATTGCAGATCGGCGGAAAAATAGATCGCTCCTGGTTGAACAGGACAGTTTCCTCAAGACATGAGCATGGTCCCTCTCCAGGTATGCGCGATTCGGATCTGCCTGAACCCGAGAAAAATGCGGATCGTATACAGCAAACGGATAGCGGATGGGTGGCGGATTCGATGCCGCCGGGATTCAAGAAAACAATGGAACTGCTGCGCCCGATGCACGGCAAGCATGCGCCCGTGACACAAATAGTTTACTCAGACGGACTCAGCGCAATTTCGATATTCATCGAACCCGATGACGGAGACGAAGACGATGTGGCTGGTTTGACCAGCCGGGGCGCGGTGAATCTGTACCACAAGGTAATGGACAAACATTTGATAACAGTAGTCGGTGAAGTACCCCCTCGCACGGTAGTGCAGGTTTTCGATTCAGTTCGTTTCAAAGGCAGATGAGCAGGCTCGAAACACGCGCCATAGTGGTCGAAACTGACGGGCAGGTTGCCCTGGTCAAGTCGGACCAGGCAGACGGTTGCGAGCAATGCGCAGGCAAGGGTTGCGGGGCGGGCAAGCTGTCCCAACTGTTCTGCAGCAAACCGCGCCGATTCCAGGTTAAAAATCCGATCAATGCGGGCGTCGGCGACGAAGTCATCGTCTCGGTTGCCGAAGGCGCTGTGACGCGCGGGATTGGCCTGGTATACATCATGCCGCTGACATTGCTGATGCTAGGAGCGACACTCGGAAGTATATTGTCGCAGTCCGGACCGAGCGACATTTATGCCGCCGCGGGTGCCTTGACAGGCTTGGTGGCAGGATTTGCAATTGCCAAATGGTTTTCATCAAAGCAGGGCGAAAGCCGGTTCCAGCCGTATATCGCCCGCCATGTTCGTGAAGAGTTGCAGGGAAATAGCGCGGCCGGTTCCCACCATTAAGGCCGATGGACCCTAATAATATTTCTCTTGGAGAATGACATGCTGAGAAGATTTGCTGCTTTGTTCTTGCTGGCTGCCGGATTAATCACAGGATCATTGGCGCATGCCATGGAATTGCCGGATTTCACCGGGTTGGTGGAAAAGCAGGGACCTGCGGTGGTGAATATCAGCACCACTCAGATCATTCGGAACACCCAGACGTTTCCCAATATTCCGGAAAACGATCCGTTCTATGATTTCTTCAAGCGCTTTGCACCGCAGATGCCGCGTGAGCGGGAATCACAATCGCTGGGCTCGGGCTTCTTTATTACTTCGGATGGATACATCATGACCAACGCGCACGTGGTGGATCATGCCGACAAGATAACCGTGCGCCTGACCGATAAGCGAGAATTCAGCGCCAAGGTCATCGGCGCGGACAAGCGCACCGATGTGGCTTTGCTGAAGATCGAAGCGACCGGTTTGCCCATAATCATCATAGGAGATCCGGAAAAACTGAAGGTGGGTGAATGGGTGGTTGCCATAGGCTCGCCGTTCGGCTTCGACAGCAGCGTGACTGCAGGCATCGTCAGCGCCAAGGGGCGTTCTCTGCCAAGGGACAATTTCGTGCCGTTCATTCAGACTGATGTGGCGATCAATCCCGGCAATTCGGGAGGTCCGCTATTCAATATGAACGGCGAAGTTGTCGGCATCAACTCGCAGATCTACACTCGCTCAGGCGGATCGATGGGACTGTCTTTCGCCATACCGATTGATGTGGCGATGCAAGTGGCCGACCAATTGCGAACCACCGGCAAGGTGGTGAGGGGACGCATCGGAGTAACCATTCAGGAAATGACGCTGGAATTGGCCGAATCGTTCGGCTTGAGCAAGCCCAATGGCGCGCTGGTCAGCAGTGTTGAAAAGAATGCTCCTGCCGACAAGGCCGGTATCGAGGCCAGCGATGTGATTCTCAAATTCGACGGCAAGCCGGTGGACAGTTCCCATGATCTGCCACTCATCGTGGCGGCGACCAAGCCGGGCAGCAAGGTGGTGGTCGAGTTGTGGCGCAAGGGGGCATCCAAGCGTGTTACCGTGGTAGTCGGGCAGATTCCCGAAGAAGGCGGCGCGGCTACGCCGGCTTCGAATCAAAAAGGCGACGGTTCGGAGAAGATACCGCGTTTGGGCATCGCTGTCAGCGAACTGAGCAAGGACCAACAGCAAGAGCTGGATGTCTCCGGCGGGCTGGTGGTGGAAAATGTGGAAGGGTCTGCTGCGCGTTCCGCGGGCTTGCAGCAGGGCGATGTGCTGCTCGCGATCGGCAATGTGCAAATCCGTTCAATCGCTCAATTCAAGGATTTTCTCAAGCAGGTGGCCAAAGGGCGGAATGTGGCACTGCTGGTCCGGCGCGGTGACAACGTCCTGTACGTGGCGATCCGGCTCGACGAAAAATAGCGCTGATAGTCCGCAAGCAGAAAATCGCATCGGCAATCTCATTGGCGCAACGATCGCTCATCATCGGCATGTGAGCGATCGCGCGCCTTTGGTCAGGCTGTCTCGGCGATATCAGCTGGTCGAATCATGATTTTCTGAGCAATCACAGTCCTGCATGACCCGAACAAATCGGCTAGAATCGCCGTCTTTGCGAAAACACCGTTTTGCGCGCGATTTATATTTTGGAATCCATGCAGCTAATCCGTAATTTTTCCATTATTGCCCATATCGACCACGGCAAATCAACATTGGCAGATCGCATCATCCAGTTGTGCGGAGGCTTGTCCGACCGGGAAATGGAAGCGCAAGTGCTCGATTCGATGGCGCTGGAACGCGAACGAGGCATCACCATCAAGGCTCAGACCGCTGCCTTGAGGTACAAGGCGCACGACGGGCAGATTTACAACCTCAACCTTATCGATACGCCGGGGCATGTTGATTTTTCCTATGAAGTTTCCCGCTCGCTGTCGGCATGCGAAGGCGCATTGCTGGTGGTGGATGCATCGCAGGGCGTTGAGGCGCAGACCGTGGCGAACTGCTATACAGCGCTGGACCTTGGCGTCGAAGTGGTGCCGGTGCTGAACAAGATAGACCTGCCTTCGGCAAATCCTGAAAACGCGATTGCGGAAATCGAGGACGTGATAGGCATCGCCGCGCACGATGCGGTGCGCTGCTCGGCCAAGACCGGAGAGGGCGTGCAGGACGTGCTGGAGGCGTTGATAATCAAGGTTCCTCCGCCAAAGGGAGATCCCGATGCCCCACTCCAGGCGCTGATCATCGATTCCTGGTTCGACAACTATGTCGGCGTGGTGATGCTTGTGCGCGTGATGAACGGCACGCTCAGGCCAAAGGAAAAGATCCTGCTTATGGCAACTGGTGCGCAGCAACTGACCGAACAATGCGGTGTATTCACGCCAAAGTCGGAGCATCGCGAATATCTGAGTGCGGGTCAGGTAGGATTTGTCATCGCCGGCATCAAGGAACTCAAGGCGGCAAAGGTCGGCGACACCATCACCCACCTCGCCAAGCCAGCCAGCCAGCCGCTACCCGGCTTCAAGGAAGTCCAGCCGCAGGTTTTTGCCGGACTGTTCCCGGTCGAGTCGAATCAGTATGAAGCATTGCGCGACTCGCTGGAAAAGCTCAGGCTGAACGACGCTGCATTGCGTTACGAACCGGAAGTCTCGCAGGCTTTGGGCTTCGGTTTCCGCTGCGGCTTTCTGGGATTGTTGCATATGGAGATCGTTCAGGAGCGGCTCGAACGGGAATTCGGCATGGATCTTATCACTACCGCGCCGACAGTGATCTACGAGGTCGTGATGCGCGACGGCAAGGTGCTGACCGTGGACAATCCGTCCAAAATGCCCGATCCATCCAGGATCGAGGAGATACGCGAACCGATCGTGACGGTGAACCTGTACATGCCGAATGAATATGTCGGTGCGGTCATCACCTTGTGCACGCAAAAGCGCGGGGTACAGATTAATATCTCCTACCATGGCAAGCAGGTAATGCTGGTATATGAAATACCGATGGCAGAGATCGTGATGGATTTTTTCGACAAGCTGAAATCCGTATCGCGCGGCTACGCCTCGATGGACTATGAGTTCAAGGAATACCGCGCTGCGGATGTGGTCAAGGTTGACATGCTGATCAACGGCGAGAAGGTGGACGCGCTCGCGATAATCGCGCACAGGGCCAGCAGCCAATATCGCGGACGGGAGGTCGCGGCCAAGATGCGCGAATTGATCCCGCGCCAGATGTATGATGTCGCGATCCAGGCAGCCATCGGATCGAACATCATCGCGCGAGAGAACGTCAAGGCATTGCGCAAGAACGTGCTGGCCAAGTGCTACGGCGGCGATATAACGCGCAAGAAGAAATTGCTTGAAAAACAGAAGGCAGGCAAGAAACGCATGAAACAGGTGGGCAGTGTCGAGATTCCGCAGGAGGCTTTCCTGGCGATCCTGCGCGTGGAAGATTAAAGTCAGGGGACTTCTAATAATTCAGAGTTCTCCCAAGTGCAAGGTGCGAAAATATTTTCGCAGCGCCGCATATGATGGATATGTAAGCAAGAAAATTTTTACGCAACACGGCAGTTGGGATCAAATGTGGATTTTTAGAGGTTCCCTCAAGGAGTGACGATGGATTTTGCACTTATTATGTTCGTATTGTTGCTGGTGACCGGCGGGATCTGGCTGCTGGACCGTTTCGCACTGGCTGCCCGGCGCGGCAAGGATGTTGTCGAGCCGTGGTGGGTGGAATATGCCAAAAGTTTCTTTCCGGTCATCCTGGTCGTGTTCTTCATCCGCTCTTTCCTGGTCGAACCTTTCAAGATACCATCCGGGTCGATGATCCCGACCCTGCAGGTGGGCGACTTCATTCTTGTAAACAAATTCACCTATGGCATCCGGCTGCCCATAATCAATTACAAGCTGGTTCAGCTCGGCGATCCGAAACGGGGTGACGTGATGGTTTTCCACTATCCGGAAAATCCGTCTATGGACTACATCAAGCGCGTTGTCGGCATTGCAGGGGATATCATCGAATACCGCGGGAAGCGGTTGTGGGTAAACGGGATCGAGCAAGCTCAGCAACCGGACGGGGACTACAATTATGTCGAGCAGGGGCTGAACTTCGTGCATACTGAAAAGCGCATTGAAACGCTTGGCGAGCGCAGGCATGCGATACTGGTCAATCCGGAAATGCCGACATTGCGCCTGGGCTCTGTGGCGGAATTCAGTGGCCGCGAGAATTGCATTTACGATAACGACATGGTGCGCTGCAAGGTTCCGGAAGGAAGCTACTTCATGATGGGCGACAATCGCGACAACAGCCGCGACAGCCGCTATTGGGGTTTCGTCCCGGACAACCAGATCGTCGGCAAGGCATTTTTCGTCTGGATGAATTTTTCTGATTTGAAGCGTATCGGTCTGTCCATATAACGATGCTAAAGGAGAACAAGATGTATACAGCAACGCCGGTGCAACAACGCGGGTTAAGCTTTGGCGGGTTCATCGTTGCCGCTTTCCTGCTGGTGATAGTAAGTATCTCTTTGCTTAAGGTCATTCCGGCATACATACAGAATGCGCAGATCAAAACCGTATTTAACGAGATCGTTCACGATCCGGGCATGGACAAGGCTTCACCGCGCGAAATCCGGAATTCGTTCGATCGTCGCGCCTCGATAGACGACATCACGGCCATCAAATCGGAAGATATCGAGATCGCCAGCGATGGCGGCCGCCTGGACCTGAGTGCGAACTATTCGGTCAAGGTTCCGCTGTTCGGCAACGTCAGCCTCATCCTGGAATTCAACCCGAGCAGTGACAAATAAATATGCTTCATGGCTCAGCTGCTTCATGCCGATTCGGTTACCCAAGTGAACCCGGATAGCAACGAGCTGGGCAGACGACTGGGCTATGAATTCAAGGACCCGCAGCTGCTGCAGCAGGCCCTGACCCATCGCAGTTATGCGCAGGAGCATAACGAGCGCCTCGAATTCCTGGGTGACAGCATCCTCGGCTGTGTGATCTCAAAGCATCTGTATGTGTCGTATCCGCAATTGAGCGAAGGCGAACTATCGCGGTTGCGCTCGAATCTGGTAAGGGAAGATACCCTGGTGATACTGGCCCGGCAAATCGGCTTGGGTGACCATCTGAGGCTGGGCGAAGGAGAACGCAAAAGCGCCGGTTCCCGCCGCCCATCCACCCTGGCGGATGCCATGGAAGCGTTGTTTGGCGCGGTATTTCTGGATAGCGGTTTTGCCGCAGCCGAAAAGGTGGTGCTTGGCCTGTATGTTCCTTATCTGGAAAAAGTTGATGTGCAGGCACTGGGCAAGGATGCCAAGAGCATGTTGCAGGAATATCTGCAGGGCAGGCGCATACCCTTGCCAACCTATACCGTGGTTGCTACCCAGGGCGCGGCACACGAACAAACTTTCCGGGTCGAGTGCTCCATCCCGTCGCTGGGGATAACTGTCCACGGCGAAGGAAGCAGCCGCCGCAATGCCGAACAACAGGCGGCGCAGGAAGCAGTCCGGCAATTGCATGAAGCAACCTGACAGAAACCAAATGCCGGAAATGATATGACAGAGCAGCAAGCCGGTTCGGGGATCGACCGCCAAACGGAAGGAACGCAGAAACCGTTTCGCAGCGGTTTCATCGCCATCGTCGGGCGGCCAAACGTGGGCAAGTCCACTTTGCTCAACCACCTGATCGGACAAAAGATCAGCATCACCTCGCGCAAGGAGCAGACCACGCGCCACCGCATCCACGGCATCCATACCGACGAGCACAGCCAGTTCGTTTTCGTGGATACGCCGGGGTTCCAGACCAGGCACCTCAACGCGCTGAACCGCGGCATGAATCGCGTGGTGACAAGCAGCCTGCGCGAGGTGCAGGTTGTCGTGTATATGCTGGAAGCATTGCGCTATGACGAGCGCGACCGGGAAGTGCTCAGGCTACTGCCGGACAACCGCCCGGTCATCCTGGCGATCAACAAGATCGACCAGGTGGCTGACAAGGGCCAATTGTTCGCTTTTGCCGAGCGGGTCGCGCAGGATTTCAGGTTTGCCGCTATCGTGCCGGTCAGCGCCAAGCTGGGCAGCAAGCTGGACGACCTGCTCGAAGCGATACGCAGCCATCTGCCTGAAGGCGAATTGATCTATGACAAGGACGATATCACCGATCGCAACGAGCGCTTCCTCGCGGCAGAAATATTGCGGGAGAAGATATTCCGCTACACGGGCGACGAGTTGCCCTACTCGGCCAGTGTGGTGATCGAGCAATTCAAGACAGAAGGTTCACAGCATCAGCCAAGATTGCGCCGCATCCACGCCTCGATACTGGTGGACCGCGAGTCGCACAAGGCGATGCTGATCGGAAAAAAGGGTGAGAAGCTCAAGGAGATCGCCACCCAGGCGCGGCTGGACATGGAGAAGCTGTTCGATGGCAAAGTGTTCCTCGAAGTGTTCGTCAAGTTGCGCAGCGGTTGGGCCGATGACGAAAAAATGTTGCGTACCCTGGGTTACGAATGACCGCGGCGAGCCGGCAAAGAATTCAGGACGAACCGGCATTCGTGCTGCATAGCCATCCGTTCCGGGAAACCAGCCTTATCCTGGACGTGTTCAGCCGGTCACACGGTCGGCTGGCGCTCGTGGCGCGCGGCGCACGGCGCCCCAGGTCAAGCTTGCGCGGCCTGTTGCTGGGCTTCCAGCCGCTGTTGCTGAGCTGGTTCGGCAAGAGCGAAGTGCGCACCCTGCACGGCGCAGAGTGGCAGGGAGGACAGCCATATCTGCAGGGTACCGCACTGATGTGCGGGTTCTACCTGAACGAATTGCTGCTCAACCTGCTGGCGCGTGACGATCCCCACGAGCAGCTTTTTGATTATTACCGCGCCACGCTGAAGCGTCTGGCTGATCAAAGCGACCATGCCGCGACGCTGCGCTGCTTCGAAAAACACCTGCTTCAGGAACTGGGCTATGCGCTGGTTCTTGAGCACGAAGCGGACAGTGGCAAGGCAGTCCGGCCGGAACTCTGCTATCTTTATGCCGTGGACCGCGGGGTTCTGCCTGACGAGGGAGCGGAATCGTCAGGTATACCTGTGTTGGGCAAGACCCTGCTCGACATGGCCAAAGATGACTATGCCGACCCGGCCACCGCGCAGCAAAGCAAGCAATTGATGCGCGCGCTGCTGAACCATCATCTTGGCGGCAGGACTTTGCACACCCGGGAACTGATCAAGGACTTTCAAAAACTATGAACACCTTCAAGAATTCAGAAATTCGGGATGACAGGCTGAACGCGGCGATGCAAAGCATTTGGGGCGGGCAATCCGCGCAGCGTATGCTCGCAACAATGGATCTTAGGGGGTGCTCATGATCAAGCTGGGACTTAATATCGACCACGTCGCCACGCTGCGCCAAGTGCGCGGGGCGCGCTATCCCAACGTGGTAAGGGCGGCGCTGCTGG
>QJWF01000003.1 GCA_003235435.1 Nitrosomonadales bacterium | reverse complement strand
GGCCGCAAGTTACCGCAGGGCGCTCAAGATCAACCCCGCTTATGCCGAGGCGCACGACAATCTGGGCAATGTCCTGAAGGACCTCGGGCAACTCGACGAGGCGGTTACATACTATCGTAATGCATTAGGCATCAAACCTGGCTCAGCTGTTACGCACAACAACCTTGGCACCGTGCTCAAGGACCTGGGCAGACTTGACGAGGCAATCGAAAGTTATCACAAAGCGATCGCGCTTAAACCAAATTATGCCGAGGCTTATTTCAACCTTGCAAATGCGCTGAAGGATGCTGGAAATTTAGACGAAGCTGTGTCGAATTACAGCAAGGCGATCGAACTCAGACCGGACTTTCTAGACGCTGTTCTCAACTTGGGTACCGCGCAGAAAGAGCTTGGCAGATTCGAAGATGCGGAAGCCTGTTATCGCCGCGCGATCGAGATCAAACCGGATTTCGCTGAAGCCTATGGCAACATGGGTTCACTTTTGAAGGAGCTCGGAAAGCTTGACGAGGCGATAGCCTGCTACCAGAAAGCGCTCACCCACAATCCCGACTACGCCGTTGCACACCAGGGCATGGGTAACGCTCAAAAGGGACTGGGTCAAATCGATGATGCAGTGGCAAGTTTTCATCGAGCGATTGATCTGGAAAATAACTTCGATGGTGTTTACAGCGGCTTGTTGTTCACAATGAATTATTCCGCACGATATTCCCCTTCATATTGTTTGAATCAGGCACGACAATACGGAAAAATCGTGGCTGATAAGGTCCAGTCACGTTATACATCCTGGAAATGTTCTGCTGGCGCTGACCGCTTGAAAGTAGGCGTGGTTTCCGGAGACTTGCACAATCATCCAGTAGGATATTTCCTTGAGAGCTTGTTGGCACACATAGATAAATCCCGCATCGAACTCATTGCCTACCCTACCAACCAACTTGCAGACGCGCTTACTTCCCGCATCAAGCCATTCTTTTCCGCATGGAAGCCGTTGTTCGGTAAAAATGACATTGATGCTGCCAGACTGATCCATGATGATGGCGCTCACTTGCTTATGGATTTGTCCGGCCACACGATGCATGGCCGCCTGCCTGTCTTTGCATGGAAACCCGCCCCGGTGCAAGTCGCCTGGCTCGGCTATTTCGCCACGACCGGGGTTTCCGAGATCGATTTTCTGCTTGCGGATAAAGTGGGGGTGCCGGAAGCTCACCGAGAACATTTCACAGAAACCGTGTGGTATCTGCCCGATACGCGATTGTGTTTCAGCCCGCCTGATACCGACTTGCCTGCTGCGCCACTTCCCGCAAGGAATAATGGCCACATAACCTTCGGCTGCTTCCAGAACTTGGCCAAGGTTGGTGATGAAGTTTTGGCGACATGGTCCAGCATACTCTCCGCATTACCCGGTTCGAAGTTACGCTGGCAATGCAAACAACTGGGCGACCCCGCAGTCATGAAGCAATTGATCCAACGCCTGCAACATCACGATATCGACCCCGCACGGGTGACACTGCTTGGATCTGTTGCCCGGAAAAATTATCTGGCTGCACACTCGGAGGTTGACATGGTGCTGGACACATTTCCTTACCCGGGCGGCACAACCACATGCGAAGCGCTGTGGATGGGTGTGCCTACCCTGACCTTGGCGGGCGAGACTTTGCTCGCAAGGCAGGGTGCAAGTTTGTTGACAGCGGCAGGTTTGGATAACTGGATCGCCACAAGCAGGCAGGATTATGTCGACAGGGCGCTTGCGCTTGCCGGTGATGTCGATGCACTGGCTGATCTGCGAGCTGGCTTGCGCGAGCAGGTCAGAACGTCTCCTCTGTTCGATGCGCCGCGTTTTGCGCGAAATCTGGAGAATGCACTTTGGGGTATGTGGCATCAGAAAACAAAAATATGAGAGAAAATTTCCCGAGTAATCATCTGTCCACTATATCCATATTCCTGTTTTCTGCAGCAAGCGTCTTTTTATTATTCCTTTGGCAAAGTCATGAGGGATTAAGCCTCCTCGATGAGGGCTTTCTCTGGTACGGTGCACAGAGGGTAATCGCAGGTGAAGTGCCAATACGCGATTTCTATGCATACGACATAGGGCGTTATTACTGGTCAGCCGCATTCATGGGTCTATTGGGCAATACCGGCATCATTTCATTGCGGATTGCTACTGCAGTTTTTCAAGCCATAGCGCTATTCACCGGATTGACACTGCTGGCTCGCAATTTCACCAATCAGACCCGCATATATTTGCTATTGGCATGGGTAATACTGGTAGCCTGGATGGCGCACCAGTACAGACTTTACGATACCTCCCTCCCTATCTTGATGGTTGGTGTGCTGGCCTATCTCGTTGAGAAACCTTCTACCCGAAGATATTTTCTGTCCGGTCTGGCCGTGGGTCTTGTTGCTGTGTTTGGCCGTAACCATGGTGTTTACGGAATTGCAGGCAGCTTCGGCGTATTGTTTTATCTTGCAATCAATCGTGGTACCGGACCGGGTTTGCTTAAAGCATTTATATATTGGGCGTCTGGAGTCTTTACAGGTTACCTTCCTGTACTGGTATTTTTTTCCGCAGTTCCGGGGTTCGCACTGGCGTTCTGGGAATTTAACCGTTATCTGTATGAGATAAAGGCCACCAATCTTCCCCTACCGATACCCTGGCCATGGCAGGTACCGTTCGATCAACTGACCAACTACAGTACAATCCGTGCGTTGTTCGAGGGACTGTTCTTTATCGCCACCTTGATCTTCGGGTTGCTGGGAATTGTTTTGGTGATCAGAAACCGGCTTCTGGATAAGCCTGTTTCTCCGATTCTGGCAGTATCGGTTTTCATGGCGCTCCCCTATGCGCACTATGCCTATTCACGCGCGGACATTTCCCATCTCGCGCCGGGATTATTTCCTTTCCTGCTGGGTATCCTTGCACTGCTGGCGGACAAACCTGCCAAAATCAAATGGTCGTTTGCAATTTTCCTTTGCGGAGCAAGTTTGACTGTCATGCTTCCGTCATTTCCCGCCTGGGAATGCCTTGTTACTCATCAATGCGTGAAAATCAATGTAGCCGGAGATATCCTTGATGTTGACCCAACTACCGCCGGTAATTTGATTGCGCTTAGCAAGCTGGCTAAACAGTTCGCACCGGGAGACAGAACTTTCATTGCGGCGCCATTTTGGCCCGGTGCTTACGCAGCGCTGGGCCGCAAATCTCCCATGTGGGAAATATACGTGTTGTTTCCCTATCGCAGCACAACTTTTCAACAAGCCGAGATTGAAAGGATCAAAGCCGCCAATCCCGCTTTTGTGTTGATTCACGACTTCGCGCTGGACGGCCGCGAAGATCTGCGATTCCGTAATTCACGCCCGTTAATATTTCAGTATATACGCGACAACTTCGAACAATTGAACGAGTATCTGGGTAACCCGGCTTTTCATCTCTATATCAGCAAACAGCCCGGGCAGAAAACCGGATAGCCCGGTTGAAAAAAAACAGAGGCTGGTTTGAAGGATAATCAAGCGCA
>QJWF01000044.1 GCA_003235435.1 Nitrosomonadales bacterium | reverse complement strand
GTGCTTGGCTTGACCATTGTTTAATCCTTTAAACTTGAATAGGGTTATAACAAAAACTTATTTCTTGGCTCCGGCAATAGCTTTGCGCGGCCCCTTTCGGGTACGGGCATTGGTACGTGTGCGCTGGCCACGGCACGGCAACCCGCGGCGATGACGAACTCCACGATAGCAGCCAAGATCCATCAAGCGCTTGATGCTCATCGTTGTTTCACGGCGCAGATCACCCTCTACCGTTAATTTGGCGACTTGTTCGCGCAATTTTTCGACTTCAGCGTCGGTAAGATCTTTCATTTTTGTGGATGCGTTCACGCCAGCCGCAGCGCAAATATATTGCGAGCGCTTATGCCCGATCCCATAGATCGCCGTCAATGCAACCACAGCGTGTTGATGGTTGGGGATATTGACCCCTGCTATACGTGCCATGCAGCTACCCTATTTGTAGAAAGTTTTAAATTATAACACCCAAAACTGTACGTGCTCAAATAGCCATCGTCCAATCAACCTTGGCGTTGTTTATGGCGTGGCTCTGTACATATCACCCGAACCACGCGTTTGCGGATCACGATCTTGCAATTACGACAGATCTTTTTTACCGATGCCTGGACTCTCATTTTCTTCTCCTTATCCTTTGCTATTTTGCACGGAATACAATGCGCGCCTTGCTCAAATCATACGGTGTCAGTTCCACTGTCACCTTGTCGCCCGGCAAAATGCGAATATAGTGCATGCGCATTTTTCCGGAAATATGTCCCAACACAACATGGCCATTCTCCAGCTTGATTCGGAAAGTTGCATTGGGCAATGACTCCTCGACTTCGCCCTGCATCTGAATCACATCTTCCTTGGACATTAGCTTGTCAACCCGCCTTTGAAATTAGCTTTCTTCAACAGGCCTTCGTACTGGTGTGTCATCAGATAAGACTGCACCTGGGTCATAAAATCCATCGTAACAACCACCATGATCAGCAGCGATGTCCCGCCAAAATAAAAAGGAACATTCCACTCTACCACCAAAAATTCCGGCAACAAGCATACCAACGCGACATACACCGCACCAACCATGGTAAGGCGCAGCATTATTTTTTCAACGTAGCGCGCTGTCTGCTCTCCGGGGCGTATCCCGGGCAAAAACGCGCCGCTTTTCTTAAGGTTTTCAGCCGTATCCTTTGGACTGAACACCAGCGCCGTGTAAAAAAAACAGAAAAATACGATCGCTCCAGCATACGCCAACACATATATCGGCTGGCCGGGCGACATCTTGTCGCTGATATCCTTCAGCCAGCTCATATCATGCCCGCTGCCAAACCAGCCCGCTATCGTAGCGGGAAACAGAATCATGCTCGATGCAAAGATCGGCGGAATCACGCCGGCCATATTTATTTTCAAGGGCAAGTGCGAACTTTGTCCGGCATATACCTTGTTTCCAACCTGGCGCTTGGCATAATTCACAAGAACCTTGCGCTGGCCGCGTTCAACGAATACTACCAATGCCGTCACTGCAATCGCACCAAAGAAAAGCAGCAGCACCAGCGGTATGGAAAACGCCCCTGTGCGCGCCAACTCCAAAGTGCTTCCGATTGCACGCGGCAAACCCGCCGCGATACCCGCAAATATGATCAGCGAAATACCGTTACCCAAACCGCGCTCGGTGATTTGCTCGCCCAACCACATCAGGAAAATCGTCCCGGTCACCAAAGTAACCACAGATGTCAACTGGAACATCGCACCTGGCACAGGTACCAGTCCAGGCTGGGCCTGAAGCGCTATCGAGATACCGAAAGCCTGGAAAGTTGCCAGCACCAAGGTGCCATACCGGGTGTATTGCGTAATCTTGCGGCGTCCGGCTTCGCCTTCTTTCTTCAGCTGTTCAAGATGCGGTACTGCTATAGCAGCCAGCTGCATTATGATCGATGCAGATATATAAGGCATGATGCCCAAGGCAAAAATGCTGAAGCGCGAAAGCGCTCCGCCAGAAAACATGTTGAACATACCCAGGATTCCGCTGGTTTGCTTCTTGAACAGGTCGGCCAGTACCGCGGGGTCGATACCCGGCACCGGTATATATGTACCGATACGAAAAACCACCAGAGCTCCCAGCAGAAACCAGAGACGCCTGCTTAGATCGCCGTATTTTCCCTTGGTCACTCCTTTGCCAGCCATGCTCACATCAGCCTTGCTCAGCAATGCTTCCGCCAGCAGCTTCAATCGCTGTGCGTGCACCCTTGGTTACAAGCATACCTTGCAACTTTAAAGCGCGGGTAATCTCTCCGCACAAAATGACTTTCGCAGTCATCGCCCCCGCATGCACCACACCCGCCTGCTTGAGAGCCAGCAGATCGATATTGTCGACCGGAATTTTCTGCAAGTCTGACAAGCGCACTTGCGCCGTGAGGTTACGTGACATCGAAACAAAACCACGCTTGGGCAATCGGCGCTGAAGCGGCATTTGCCCGCCTTCGAAACCGACCTTGTGAAAACCTCCGGCACGCGATTTTTGCCCCTTGTGGCCCCGTCCGGCAGTCTTGCCCAATCCGGAACCGATACCGCGGCCCACACGACGCTTGGCGCGCTTTGCGCCAGGTGCAGGTTGAATTTTATTGAGTTGCATTTGTTATGCCTCGCACTTAACCATGTAATACACTTTGTTGATCATGCCTCGAACACAGGGCGTATCTTCCAGTTGCACGGTGTGGTTGATACGACGCAGTCCCAAGCCGCGAATCGTGTCGCGATGTGACTGCTTAGTCCCGATCAGACTTCTGATCTGTGTTACTTTTATTGTTTTCGCTTTTGCTTTTGTCATGGTTACCCCAGGATTTCTTCTACGTTCTTGCCTCGTTTGGCGGCGATCTCGGACGGTGAATTCATTGCCTTCAATCCATTCAGCGTCGCGCGCACCACGTTGTACGGGTTGCTTGAACCAATACACTTTGCCAGAACATCACGAACACCGACCGCTTCGAACACCGCACGCATCGCGCCTCCGGCGATGATGCCGGTACCCTCAGACGCCGGTTGCATCAAAACTTTTGCAGCACCATGTCTTCCGATAACGGTGTGATGCAATGTTCCGTTCTTCAGGTTGACCTTGGCCAGGTTGCGACGCGCCTCATCCATCGCCTTCTGTACAGCTACCGGGACTTCCTTGGACTTGCCTTTGCCCATCGCAACTCGCCCGTCGCCGTCGCCCACCACAGTTAGTGCGGCAAAACCCATGATACGGCCGCCCTTTACTACCTTGGTTACGCGGTTAACGGAGATCATTTTTTCGATCAGACCGTCATCACGCTTTTCCTGTTGTTGCATTCTTCCTTGCGGCTTAGCCATCATTCAACTCCAATTAAAACTGCAGGCCGTTTTCGCGCGCGGCTTCAGCCAGCGCCTTGACACGGCCATGATATCGATTGCCGGAACGGTCAAACGCGACTTTGGCGATACCTGCTCCCTTGGCCTTTTCTGCGATACGCTTGCCCACCACTGCTGCAGCAGCCTTGTTGCCGCCATTCGCCAACGACTTGCGCACTTCTGCCTCAGTGCTTGATGCGCTCGCGAGTATCTTGTTGCCATCGGCGGAAATTACTTGGGCGTATATATGCAAATTCGTCCGGTTTATCGCCAAGCGAACCGATTTCTTTTCAGCAATGCGTTCACGGGTTTTGCGTGCCCTGCGCTGACGCGCTTCTTTTTTGTTCAACATATCCGCCTCAACTATTTCTTCTTGGTTTCTTTCAGAGTCACCACTTCATCGCTATATCGCACACCCTTACCTTTATAAGGCTCTGGTTCACGGAAGGCGCGAATCTCTGCAGCAACTTGTCCGACCTGCTGTTTACTGGCCCCCTTAAGCACAATTTCGGTTTGTGTCGGTGTTTCGACCTTTACACCCGCCGGCATCTTGTAAGCAACCGGGTGCGAATATCCCAAGGTCAAATTAAGCGTATCCCCAGATGCCTGTGCGCGATAACCCACACCCACCAAGGTTAATTTGCGTTCGAAACCCTTGCTCACGCCACGCACCATGTTCGCGAGCAACGCGCGCACGGTGCCGGACATCGCATGGGCATGAATGGTGTCATTTTGAGCCTTGCACTGCAGGTTATCACCCTCGCGAATTACGCTCACGTCAGCTGACAAGGCTTGTTTCAAGGTGCCCAGCGGACCCTTTATCGAAATTTCACCACCGGCCAGCGCCACTTCAACACCACTGGGTACCAACACTGGATTTTTGGCAACTCTAGACATATTTACCTCATTACGCCACTACGCACAGCACTTCACCGCCTATACCATTTGCGCGTGCCTTGCGGTCAGTCATCAAACCCTTGGAGGTGGACACTATGGCAATTCCCAAACCATTCATCACCTTCGGAATTTCACTGGATCCCTTGTAAATACGCAGCCCAGGACGGCTGACTCGCTGAATCTTCTCTATTACCGGACGACCGCTGTAGTATTTCAAACCGATTTCCAGTGTAGGTTTACCGGCGTCACTTTTGACGACATTGAAGCCATCCACATATCCCTCGTCCTTAAGCAGTTCGGCAATAGCGACCTTCAACTTGGATGAAGGCATCGTTACTGTAGTTTTTTCCGCAAGCTGCGCATTGCGAATGCGCGTCAACATGTCGGAGATCGGATCACTCATACTCATTTAATTGCTCCTACCAACTTGCCTTGACTACACCGGGAATCTCGCCGCGCATCGCAAATTCACGCACTTTGATACGCCCCAAACCAAACTTCTTGAAAGTGCCCCGCGGGCGGCCTGTCAGAGCACAACGATTGCGCAAGCGCACCGGACTTGAATTCCGCGGCAGTGCCTGCAGCTTGAGGCGTGCTTCAGCACGCTCTTCGTCGCTTAATTTGGTGTTTTCAATTGTTGCTTTCAGCATCGCGCGCTTGGCCGCAAATTTCGCAACCATTTCTCGACGTTTTTGTTCACGATTGATTACCGCCACTTTTGCCATTATTTATCCCTCATTTCTTGAGTGGAATTTTGAATGCCAACAGAAGCGCCCTGGCTTCTTCGTCAGTCTTTGCCGAGGTGGTAATGGTAATGTTCATACCACGCAACGCATCGATTTTTTCGTACTCGATTTCCGGAAAAATGATCTGCTCCTTAACTCCCATGTTGTAATTCCCACGGCCATCAAAAGATTTCCCGGAAATGCCGCGGAAATCCCTGATCCGCGGGACTGCAACCGAAATCAATCGGTCTAGGAATTCGTACATCCGCGCTTTGCGCAAAGTCACCTTGCAGCCAACCGGATAGCCTTCGCGAATCTTGAAACCTGCAATGGACTTCTTGGATATAGTGACTACCGGCTTCTGCCCGGCTATTTTTTGCATGTCGCCAACAGCGAACTCCATCACTTTTTTGTCTGCCACAGCTTCACCGACACCCATGTTCAGTGTGATCTTTTCGATACGCGGCACTTCCATGGATGATTTGTAGCCAAACTGCTTTATCAGGTCCTTGGTAACCTTGTCCTTATAAAACTCATACAAACGAGCCATGCTCTTTCACCCCTTAAGAGTCAATCATTTCGCCGTTGGACTTGAACACACGAACCTTGCGTCCATCTTCCAGCTTCTTGATACCTACGCGGTCGCCTTTCTTGGCAGCCGCATTGTAAATTGCCACATTCGATATATGAATCGGCAATTCCTTTTCCACTATCCCGCCGGTCAAGCCCTTAACCGGGTTGGGTTTTTGGTGCTTCTTGACCTTGTTGATGCCGCCAACAAGCAGGTACTCACCCAGAACACGCTGTACACTGCCACGGTTACCCTTGTCCTTTCCGGCGATAACGATTACGTCATCATTTTTTTTGATCTTGCGCATGTTTTCCTCTACTCGATCCGTTTCTGCGTAAATACCTCAGGGCCTACAGCACTTCTGGCGCAAGCGAAACGATCTTCATGAACTTTTCGGTACGCAGCTCGCGTGTAACCGGTCCGAAGATGCGGGTTCCTATCGGTTCAAGTTTGGCATTCAGCAAAACCGCGGCATTGCCATCGAACTTGACCAAAGAACCATCCGGGCGACGCACACCTTTTGCCGTTCTAACGACAACCGCGTTGTAAACCTCACCCTTTTTTACGCGACCTCTCGGAGCGGCGTCCTTGACGCTTACCTTGATGACATCTCCCACAGAAGCATAACGGCGCTTGGAACCGCCCAATACCTTTATGCACATCACGGAACGTGCGCCGGTATTGTCAGCCACATCTAAAACAGACTGCATTTGTATCATTATTTAATCTCCAACTTGTTCCGCCCACGGCGGCCAGTTTTGGAACCCGTTCGGGTTAAGTCGCCGTAACCGGCGATGAAACGAAGCCGCGCATTGTATGTAAATATTAAAAAAGTCGCAAGCAGAACATGCGATCAGATCACAGTAGCCTTTTCCAGCAATTTGGTAACACGCCAACTCTTGGTTTTGGCAATAGGGCGGCACTCCTCAATCGTCACCACATCGCCCTGATGAAACTCGTTTGTCTCATCGTGTGCATGATATTTCTTGGAAACGCGAATGACCTTGCCCAGCAACGGGTGCTTCACTTTACGCTCGACCAGAACTGTTACTGTCTTGTCCATCTTGTCGCTGGTCACGGTACCTATCAGGGTCCGCTTCGTCTTGGAATCGCTCATTATTGGGCACCCTTTTCTGTCAGCACCGTCTTTATACGCGCAATATCACGGCGTACTTTGCGGAATTCGCTGGTATTGGTCATTTGCTGCGTAGCGACCTGCATGCGCAAGCCGAATTGCGACTTGGTCAACGCTAGAAGTTCATTCTTCAAATCCGCTACTGATTTTGATTTAAGTTCACTGGCCTTCATGTTATGTACCTACCTGTCTGACAACAAAAGTTGTGGCCAATGGCAATTTTGCGGAAGCAAGCAGAAATGCTTCACGCGCCAAGGTTTCACTCACACCATCCATCTCGTATAGCATCTTGCCAGGCTGAATCTCTGCAACGTAATACTCGGGATTCCCCTTGCCGTTTCCCATCCGGACTTCGGCTGGCTTTTTGGAGATCGGTTTGTCCGGAAATATACGAATCCAGATACGGCCTCCACGCTTGATATGACGGGTCATGGCGCGACGTGCTGCTTCAATCTGGCGCGCAGTCAGGCGACCACGCGCAACCGCTTTCAGGCCGAACTCGCCGAAACTTACCTTGTTGCCGCGCGTTGCAATTCCGGTATTTCTGCCTTTCTGTTCCTTGCGGTATTTTCTTCTAGCTGGCTGTAGCATGCTTTGCCCCCGACTTTCTTGCTTTCTTTTCCGGTTCAGCAGCTAACGGAACAGCCACTTCCTGTTCCGAAACCTCGCCCTTGAACACCCAAACCTTTACACCTATCACTCCGTAAGTAGTCTTCGCTTCGGCGGTTCCATAGTCGATATCGGCTCGTAGAGTATGCAATGGGACACGGCCTTCGCGGTACCATTCGGTCCTTGCGATTTCTATGCCGTTCAATCGTCCGGCACTCATGATCTTGATACCTTGAGCTCCAAGGCGCATTGCATTTTGCATTGCCCGCTTCATCGCACGACGGAACATGATGCGCTTTTCCAGCTGGGCAGTAATGCTTTCAGCTATAAGCTGAGCATCGATTTCCGGTTTACGCACTTCTTCTATCGCCACATCAACAGATTGCAGACCCATGCGCTTGCGCAACTCGGCGCGCAATGATTCTATGTCCTCGCCTTTCTTCCCGATAACCATACCGGGACGAGCCGTATAAATCGTCACCTTGGCATTCTTGGCAGGACGCTCGATGATGATCTTGGAAACTCCGGCCGAAGCAAGTTTCTTTTTCAGGTAAGCTCGGATTTCGATATCCCTGAGCAGCAAGTCGGCAAAATTCTTGCTGCTAGCGAACCACTTGGAATCCCAGTTCTTGCGAACACTTAACCGGAATCCGGTTGGATGAATTTTCTGTCCCATGATCTTTCCTCAGTTCCCGACAGTGACGGTGATGTGGCAAGTCTGCTTTTCCAGACGATTGCCCTGGCCCTTCGCCTTGGCGATAAAACCCCTGCCGGATGCAGCTTTGTCAACGCATATGACCTTAACCTTCAGTTCGTCTATGTCTGCTCCGTCGTTATGCTCGGCGTTCGCTATTGCGGACTCGAGCGCCTTCTTGATGATAACTGCAGCCTTCTTCGGGCTGAAATTAAGGATATTGAGCGCTTCCGCGACCGGCAATCCGCGAATCTGATCGGCAACCAGCCGTCCTTTTTGCGCGGAAAGATGGATTTTTCTTGCTACTGCAGTAGTCGTAATCATCATGCCCCCGGTTTCTTGACCGTTGCTTTTTTATCGGCAGAATGGCCCTTGAAGGTGCGTGTAAGGGAAAACTCACCCAGCTTGTGACCCACCATGTTTTCGGATATGTACACCGGAATATGCTGCTTGCCATTGTGAACCGCTATCGTCAGTCCGACGAACTCAGGCAGTACGGTAGAACGGCGCGACCATGTTTTCACCGGGCGCTTATCGTTGGTTGCGCGCACCGCCTCAACTTTCTTTAGCAAGTGTGCGTCAACAAATGGACCTTTTTTAATTGAACGTGCCATGTCTGACTACCCCTTAAACCTTATAGCGACGGCGCACGATCATGCCGCCGGTTCGCTTGTTTCTGCGTGTACGGAATCCCTTGGCCGGCACGCCCCAAGGGCTGACCGGATGGCGACCCGCCGCTGTCTTGCCTTCACCACCTCCATGAGGGTGATCGACCGGATTCATCACTACACCGCGCACGGTCGGACGAACTCCGCGCCAACGCATCGCTCCGGCCTTGCCGATAGAACGCAAGCTGTGTTCGGAATTTCCCACTTCACCCAGGGTTGCTTTACAGTCGATGTGTACTTTGCGGATCTCGCCCGAACGCAACCGCAATTGGGCGTAACTTCCTTCTCGCGCCAGCAACTGAACCGAAGCACCTGCGGATCTTGCCAGTTGCGCTCCTTTGCCTGGCAGCATTTCAATGCAATGTATCGTCGAGCCAACCGGAATATTTCGCAGCGGCATGGCATTGCCCGCCTTGATAGGAGCTTCTGAACCGCTCAACAAAGTCGATCCTGTAGCCACGCCCTTGGGAGCAATGATGTATCTGCGCTCGCCATCGGCATAGCACAACAGTGCCAGATTTGCGCTGCGGTTCGGATCATATTCCAGACGCTCAACCGTAGCAGGGATTCCATCCTTGTTTCGCTTGAAATCCACCAATCGGTAGTGCTGCTTGTGACCACCCCCCATATGACGGGTAGTAATATGGCCATTATTGTTCCGCCCTGCGCTGCTGGATTGCTTTTCCAGCAATGCCGCGACCGGCTTACCTTTGTGCAGATCACGATTGACAACACGCACTACGCCACGCTGTCCCGGAGTTGTTGGTTTCAGTTTAATCAATGCCATGATGATTATCCTTGCTCGCCTGCGGCAAAATTGATTTCCTGGCCTGCAGCCAGACACACATAAGCTTTTTTCCAGTTATTGCGACGGCCGACGTAACGCCCCATACGCTTTACCTTGCCCTTTACGCGAGCAACTTGCACGCTATCCACGTTTACCTTGAACATCATTTCAACAGCGGCCTTGATCTCGGGCTTGGTCGCATCGGTCACGACACGAAAAACAATCTGCTCGTTCTTGTCTGCGATCTGGGTTGCTTTTTCGGAAATTTGTGGCGCAAGCAACACTTTCATCAAACGTTCCTGGCTGAATTGTTGGATACTCAGGCGAACATTTCCTCGATTTTGGCCACTGCATTGCGCGTCACCATCACGTTCGGGAAACGCACCAGACTGATCGTGTCCGCTTGATTGGCCTCCAGCACCAGCACATTGGCCAAATTGCGCGACGAAAGATAAAGATTCTCGTCAATGCTGTCAGTAATGATCAGCAAACGATAGTGATTTGTGTCCACTCCCATACCCTTGATCTTTTGCGCCAATTGTTTGGTCTTGGGAGAATCAACAGTAAGGTCGTCAACCACCACCAGGCGGTTTTCACTGACCAGTTTCGACAAGATCGCCGCATAACCCGCGCGATACATCTTGCGATTCACTTTTTGCGTGTAATTCTCTTCACCGGTGTTCGGGAAGATCTTGCCGCCTCCGCGCCATAACGGACTGGATGCCATACCAGCTCTAGCGCGGCCTGTGCCTTTTTGCGCAAAGGGCTTGCGTGTGCTCTTGGCGATTTCGCTGCGGCCCTTTTGCCTGCTGTTGCCGGCGCGCGCATTCGCCTGATAAGCAGTGACCAGTTGATGCACCAGATCCTCACAATACTCGCGGCCGAATACCTCGTCGGATGCCTTTAGTTTTGTAGTCGGTTGACCCTTATCGTTGATGACATTGAGTTCCATCACGCACCTGCCTTTACTGCTGGACAGACGAAAACGCTACCGTTCTGTGCGCCAGGAACAGCACCCTTGACAAGAAGCAATTGACGAGCAACATCAATGCGAACGATTTGCAAATTCTGCACGGTCTTCTGCACATCCCCTAGATGTCCGGTCATACGCTTACCAGGAAACACGCGTCCAGGATCTTGTGCCATGCCTATTGAACCTGGAACATTATGCGACTTGGAATTTCCGTGGGATGCTCGTCCCGATTTGAAGTTGTAACGCTTGATTGTGCCGGCATAACCTTTGCCTTTGGAGACACCCGTTACATCCACGAGCTGGCCGACCTTGAAAATCTCGACACTGACCTTGGAGCCAGCTTGCAGGTCTGCAAGCTGTTCAGGAGATACGGTGAATTCCTTGAGCGCACTGCCTGCTTCAACACCCGCCTTGGCATAGTGTCCGGCGGCAGATTTGCTGACACGGCCAGGGCGACGCACCCCGTAAGCCACTTGCACAGCAGTATAGCCATCTGTATCAGCGGATTTAACCTGAGTGATACGATTGTTGGACACTTCCAGCACGGTTACCGGCAACGAAGAACCGTCATCGGCAAATACGCGGGTCATGCCAATCTTGCGACCGACAAGTCCTAAGCTCATTTTTACTTCCTCTTGTTAAGGGGCTGACTACAATTGGTCAGCCGATTCTTTCAATTCTGGTAATGCCAGTACCCGCTAAACACGGTACTTTGTTAAATAATTACTGCAATTTGATCTCGACATCCACACCGGCCGGCAGATCCAGCTTCATCAACGCATCTACGGTCTTGTCGGTAGGGTCAACGATATCCATCAGTCGCAAATGGGTACGAATCTCGAACTGATCTCTCGATGTCTTGTTGACATGCGGAGAACGTAGCACATCAAGTCTTTCAATTTTGGTTGGCAGCGGCACCGGGCCGTTCACCACAGCACCGGTACGCTTGGCAGTATCGACAATTTGCGCAGCCGA
>QJWF01000057.1 GCA_003235435.1 Nitrosomonadales bacterium | reverse complement strand
CGTTCGAAACGAGGCCGATCACCGCATCGCCTGCCTTGATATCCTTGCCGGTGATGATATCGGATTTTTCCACCACGCCCACCGCGAAACCGGCAAGGTCATATTCTCCGGCCGGGTACATGCCGGGCATCTCGGCGGTTTCGCCGCCGATCAGGGAGCAGCCTGCCTGTTCGCAACCATTGGCGATGCCCTTGATGACTTCGGTGGCCGTATCCACATCGAGTTTGCCGCAGGCGAAATAATCAAGGAAGAACAGCGGTTCTGCACCCTGCACCAGGATATCGTTGACGCTCATGCCGACCAGGTCGATGCCAACCATGTCGTGACGCCCCAGCTCGAATGCAAGTTTCAGTTTGGTTCCGACACCGTCCGTGCCGGAAACCAGCACCGGCTCACGATATTTCTTGGAGATTTCCACCAGCGCGCCGAAACCGCCGATGCCCCCCAGCACCTCGGGGCGCATCGTGCGTTTTGCATACGGTTTGATGTTTTCGACCAGACGGTCGCCGGCATCTATGTCCACACCCGCATCTCTGTAGGTAAGGCTGCCGGGACTGTTCGAACTGTCAGGCGTTTTCAAATTGTCAGGATTGTTCAAGTTGAGTTTTCGCTTTCTACAGGATAAAGTGCCGCAAGATTTGTCGCGAATTTTACCTGAAATGACCTTATCCCGCTTCGCTGCCGTGCAATGGCTGTCTTTCCTTGCGGTGGCAGTATTGCTGCTGTATCTGCTCAACCCGATTTTGACTCCGTTCGTTGCGGCGGGAATCCTCGCTTATATCTGCAATCCGATGGTGCAGCGCCTGTGCGCATGGAAGATACCGCGAACGCTTGGGGTGGTTATGGTGATGTTCGGATTGGTGCTGACGTTTGCCGTGCTGCTGCTGATCATGCTTCCGTTGCTGGAAAAGGAATTAGGCAGGTTCATGGCGCGCCTGCCCGACTGGATAGACGCTGCGCGGAGGCACCTGTTGCCGTTGTTGCAGAAATGGGTGGACCCAGAGCTGCAGTGGGACAGCCAGGCTTTAAAGGACATGCTGCTCAGCCACTGGAAGGGCGCGGGCGGTGCGGCGGCGAAACTCTTGCCGTGGATCGGCAGCAGTGGCGGGGCGATCATCGCTGCATTGATCAATATAGTGCTGATCCCGGTTGCGATGTTCTATCTGTTGCGCGACTGGAATGTTCTGGTGAAAAGCGTGGATGATCTGTTGCCGCGCCATTGGCACGCCAAGATCAATCAGATACTGGCCGAAGTGGATCGCATCCTTGCGGAATTCCTGCGCGGGCAGATTTCCGTGATGCTGTTGATGAGCGTTTACTACTGCACTGTGCTGTGGCTGGTCGGGCTGGATTTCGCGTTGCCCATCGGCATCGTCGCCGGGATGCTGGTGTTCATACCCTATCTGGGCATGATCGTCGGCCTGACGCTCGCGACACTTGCGGCAATGATGCAGTTTCCCGATTTCAACGATGTACTTTGGGTGTGGGGCGTGTTCGGTGCCGGGCAATTGATCGAAGGCATGGTCGTTACGCCCTGGCTGGTGGGCGAACGCGTCGGCCTGCATCCGCTGGCGGTGATCTTCGCGCTGCTCGCCTTCGGCAGCCTGTTCGGATTCTTCGGCGTGCTGTTGGCGTTGCCGTTGTCCGCCATCCTGCTGGTCGCGCTGCGCCACGGGGTCGAATGGTATCTAGAGAGCGAAATGTACCGCAGACCATGAAAAAGCCTCTTAATTCCTGTTTTACGGGCAAATCGCGGCGTCGCGTGCTGGTTCACTTCTTGCCTATCTATCAGATATGTCTCGTCGTTCACTGCGCGGCTTCTTGCGCTTTATCCCGTAAAAATAATTTTAAGAGGCTTTTTTGAGTCAGCTATTGCTCAATATCTCTCCCGACCGGCAACCAACGCTGGCCAATTTCATCGTGGGACTCAACCAGGAATTGCTGTCGGCATTGCGCCATGCAGTGTTCGGGCGCAGCAGTGAGCGCTGCTTCTATATTTGGGGCGAAACAGGCAGCGGCAAAAGTCATTTGCTGCGGGCCTGCGTGCTTGCGGCGCTGGATGCGGGGCACAGCGCAGTCTATGAACACGGCGGCGTCCCTCAACTTGCCGCCGTGGTGGCGGTGGACGATGTGGAGATGCTGGATGATGCGGCTCAGATAGCATTGTTCAATCTGTATAACCGGATGAGGGAAAGAGGCGGAATGCTGTTGATAAGCGGCAAGGCGTCCCCCCAACATCTCAATTTGCGCGACGATCTTCGTACGCGCCTGGGCTGGGGGCTGGTATATCAGGTGCATGCCTTGAGCGACGAGGACAAATCCCTTGCGCTGACGCGGCACGCGCACGAGCGGGGTCTGGTCCTGCCTGCGGAGGTCACTCAATATCTGTTGCGGCACGGGCGGCGCGACCTGCCCAGCCTGATTGCGGTGCTGGATGCGCTGGACGAACATTCGCTACGCCTGCACCGCGCACCGTCCGTGCCGTTGCTCAAGGAGATCCTGCAACAAGAAATGGAGCTAAAGTGAACCTGGCCTTGTTCGATCTTGACAACACTTTGTTGAACGGCGACAGCGATTTCGAATGGTCACAGTTCCTGATCCGCATTGGCGTGCTCGATCGCGAATTGTTCGAGGCGAAGAACCTGGCGTTCTATGAACACTATAAAGCGGGCACGCTGGATATCAATGAGTTCCTGGATTTTCAGTTGAAGCCGCTGTCACGCCATTCGCGCAAGACGCTGGACGAATGGCATCAGCAGTTCATGCGCGAGCAGGCATTGGGCATGATTACCCAGCGGGCGCGCGAGCTGGTCGACCGGCACCGTGCAGCGGGCGATGTGTGCGTCATCATCACCGCGACCAATAGTTTTGTCACCACCCCGATCGCGCGCGAATTCGGCATCGACAACCTGATCGCAACAGAACCGGAACAAAAGGATGGCGAATTCACCGGCAACGTTGCGGACGTGCCGTGCTTCCGCGAGGGCAAGATCACCCGGCTGGACAACTGGCTTGCCGAACGGGGCTGGAGCCTCGACAGTTTTGCCGACAGCACGTTCTACAGCGATTCGCTGAACGACCTGCCGCTGCTGTGCAAGGTGAAACACCCGGTCGCGGCGAATCCGGATCCCACGCTGCGTGCGCATGCCGAACAGCACGGCTGGCGGATCATCAGCCTTCATTAGACTTGCGGTATGCAAGGGCTCACCCTATACGGCACTTCAGGCTGCCATTTGTGCGAACAGGCCGAGGAGACGCTGCGCGAAATGAAGGTCGTAGCGGAATACGTCGATATTTCTACGGATGACAACTTGCTGGATCACTACGGCACACGCATCCCTGTTCTGCGCCGCTCTGATAACAACACCGAGCTGGACTGGCCGTTTGGCGCTGAAAAAGTGACACGGTTTCTGTGCCAATGAGTGATTAATCGGTGACTGCTTTATCCCAATTGCTGCCGTTACTGAACGGCAGATTCGTGGCGTTCAATTATTGGGAGTAGACATCTGCTAGACACCAAG
>QJWF01000160.1 GCA_003235435.1 Nitrosomonadales bacterium | reverse complement strand
GAAAAAGCCCGGCAATGGGAAAGCCGCGGGGTCAAATTCACTCCGGTTCTTTCCGAAGCGTTGCCCGAAGATGCATGGCAGGGCCGCACCGGATTTGTGCATTGCGCGGTATTGGATGATTACAGTGATTTGAGCCAGCACGAAGTCTATGCCTGCGGTGCGCCGGTAGTGGTTGAGGCAGCCCAGCGGGACTTCACCAGCCTGCGCAATCTGCCGAACCAGTCGTTTTTTTCAGACGCATTTACCTTTGCGCCAAAAAATTGATTGCGCATCCGAACGGGTCATTCACCGTTAGTTGCAAAATGCCCGAATTTTACCCAGGTTCCTTTTTTAACTGCACCGATTGACAGTGCAGTCTATTTGAAATTAGCCGCTTGCTGATATTTTCTTGACGCATCATCTGCATATCCCAGCATTTCCGCGAGCCTTGCCGATGCCTCAAAGGCAGCACGGCTGGGTTTCAGGCTGATGCTCGCATCAAGATAGCTCTGCGCTTTTCCCCACAATTTCTGGTGCATGCACAATTTGCCGAGCGCAAGCATCAAGCCTGAATCCTGATTGTGCAGATTGAGCCATTTCTCCGCTTGCTCGATTTGTTCCACCACATCATCCGACTGGCAATCTCCATATAACGCAACCAGTTCGCTGTCCCATTGAGCGTTCAAGCTGTCCGTGAGCAATTTTCTCGCCTGCTCGCATCCGCCGAGTTCGATCAACGCGCTAGCGGCAAGGGCAACAAACTTACCGAGTCTCCTGATACCCGTTGGTACGATCTTCAGGCAGGAGGTCAGCTCCGCCAGATCCTTTTGCTGGCGGATCTTGTTAAACCAGGTTTGTTGCCGCAGTTGGTCCGCATCGGCCGCATCGATCGCATCCAGCTTTTCCAGTTTGTCGAGCAGCTTCAGAACTTCGTCCCAATTGCCGGCCTGCTGCTGTGCATTGAGTTCCATCGACAATGCGCCGGAATGGTTCTTGACTCCGCTATCGCGCAATTCACGCAATGCTTCCAGCGCTGATTCGGGATCGTGCTCATCGAGCATGAATTTGGTTGCCGCCATCAGGCGCATCGTCGAATCGCCGGCCTTTTTCCCTCCGGCAACAGCCATATATGCATCCCGTTTTTTGAACTCATGCAGTTCATGCGCGGAGCGCGCGGCTATGATCGGGTACAGGACGGATGTCTCACCGGATTTGATGGCTTTTTCGGCAGCCTTTTCGGCATCGGTATAGCGACCTTCGAAGAACGCGCCCAGCATATCGTCCAGCAACTTGCGTGCCCTGATTTGCGCGCGCTTCATGCGAAATTGCCTCACATGTTCAGGCAGATTCAGAAAAGAGCTGATCAGCCGAACCAGCCAATAGCCCGACACGAAAGCGAGCAGCGACATGACAATGAACATCGTCAACGAAACCTCGACCCGATATGGCGGATAGACCAGCTGAACATAAGCCGGATTTTTCGAGACGATAGCGAGCGCGGCGGCGGCGGCAAACAGCGCAATGACCCATAGCAAATATTTCATCGCACGGTCTTCTCGTTCGCTAAGCGGTAGTTGCGTACTGCCTGCAGGCTGGAACCGAGATCCGGCAACTCGACTCGTATTCTGGACGCCGACAGTTTCTTTATTCCGCTCAACATATCCGTTACCGCCGGGGATTTTGCGTCGAAGTAGCGCGCTATCCAAAGCTGGATATCGTTAAGCTCCTGCCTGAAGACAACTTCATCTCGCGATAGCAATGCTATACGTGCCGACAGAAGTCGCAGTTTGAGATTCTCGCGCAGGAAGAATTGCTGATCTGGATGAAGCAGGGGTATCTCGTTCCTGCCGGTGTTCTCAATCTCCACCAGTTGCTTCAATTCCTGCCAAGCCTCTCGCAGCAGTTTTTGACCCGTTGATTCATCGGATGCCGGAATAGCATTGGTATCGAGATTGTTTGCTGCGCGTTGCTGGTAAGCCAGTGGCAATTCGTCGACAACGGACATCAGATTGTTCAGCTGGTGATTGATGCCGGTGACATCCACAATGGGCAGAGCACGCAGCTTGTCCATATCCCTGGCTATTATCTTGCCCAAGCCCCTGTATGCGGGCCGATTCATGCGCTGCAAGCGCGCATCTGCACTTTGCATGAAGATCAGGGCGGCCCTCACATTGGCTGACAATTGCAATTGCTGTGCTGCGTTCAACAACATTTGTTCAACTTCGGCAAGAGCAGTTTCATCCCGGCTTCCTGAAATGTCGCCGCTTGAATTGTCCTGCAAGCCTCGCTGAGTTTGCAGCTCGCCATAACGCGATTCCAGAGCCGCCAATTTGACGGTCAGTTCGCCGACCTGTTCCCTGCTCTGAGCCAATAACTGGCGATTCGACTTGCTGGCGCCTTCCATCTCGTCTATTTTTACCGCCAGTTGCTGCCGCATGTTTTCAATGGTGCGTCGCTCATCCAGCAACTGCCACACAAAGACAATCACCAACACCACAAGGATCAGTTGAGTGATGCTGATCCGGGAAAAAAAATCCGGACTCCTGGTTTTGTTCTCCGTAGCGGGCATTGCGGACACGTTCGCACCTTCACCGGCTTTTTCCGGTAACTGGTTATCCTGCGAGGATTGATCGCTCATGCTGGATCCTTTTGAGAAAATACCTGGCGTTTCGCGAAGTGTCTGGTAATGCTTTGATTATAGTGTGTGGTCGCTCGGCAGCACTTTTTTAACTCCTGCACTCCGCCTCTTTCTTCCAGGCAACCAATGCCGACAGCAAACCATCATCGCCCGAGCCTGACAGGACCACCCGGCGCCAGCCTTGCCGACGGGCAAGTTCGGCAATACGCTCATGCGGCACGAACAAAGGTTTGTCACGCAGGGCTGCCTGGGCTTCCCCCTCCAGCATTTGCCAAAGATTATCCAACGCTTCGCTGCTAGTCACGGTGATCGCATCCGGTGCCGCATGCACCAGCGCATCGACATCATGCCTGGGCTTGCTGCGTTGATAGCAGGCTGCATATTCCACTTTCGCGCCGCGTTCCCTGAGTGTATCGCCCAGCAATTCCCGTCCGCCGTCGCCGCGAAATATCATCACGTTCCAACCAGATACGGCCTGCAGTTCCGGCAAGGCCAGCAGACCCTCGCTGTCGAATCTTTCGGCGGGAGCGATGATGTTCGCGATTCCCGCATCGCGCAACGCTTTCGCGCTGCCCTGCCCGACCGTGGCAATCTTCAAGGAAGGAGGAAGCGTCCCCACAGTCCTTATAGCGGCGATGCCGTAACGTACGGCATTCGGACTGATAAATATGGCGAGATCGAACTCCGGAAGACGTGCAATCTGTTTATGCAACTCCCGGGCATCCTGAACCGGTGCGATCTCCAGCAACGGAAAAAGCAATGGTATACCACCTGCCAGCTCGATGCGCTGTGCCAACTGCACAGCCTGATCGCGCGGCCGGGTGACGACAATCTTGAGTCCGGTCAGCACCAAATCCTCGATCATTTCCTGCCAGTGTATAGAAAATCAATCAGACTAAAGATCAAATATATCGAATGCAGTTC
>QJWF01000227.1 GCA_003235435.1 Nitrosomonadales bacterium | reverse complement strand
TGTCCATGACAAATGCGGAGCGCAGGCCGGCATGTTTCATTTTTTCCAGTGCATCGACAATCAATTCATCCGGGCCAACCGTGAAAAACGCGCTTTCGCGGAAATCCGTCATGATTGACGTCGCGGCGTCGGTCAACTTGACCTGCCAGGCTTCCTTTCTCGGTCCCAGCACAACGGAATGTATATCCTGTGTTTTTAGATGAAGCAGTTGGTGCGTATGCCGCTGTCCCATTATTATTCTCCACTAATAAAAATCCATCGATCCAAAAGCAGGCTCTTGCCAGCCTGATCCGGGTTGCAGGCGCGATTCTAACCCTTAGCCGTTCTACACACCAATTCTCGCCTGGCATGGATGGCAAAGGCGCGTTGCAAGGACAGCCGTATGCTTCAGAATTTCAGGGACGACCGCATGCGCATCGGCAAGCCATGTGAAGACGGATGAAGGGTTTTTGGAACGGGATTTCACCGTAAACTTGTAATCTTTCGGCAACTGGCCCAAGATTGCCATATACAAACCACACTCAAGGGGAGGCATCATGCTGAATTTATCGCGTATTGCTGTAATCGTGCTTTCTGTCCTTTTGGTCAGCGCTTGCGGCACGGTCAAATTGGGCCGGGATTTTGATGTGGGCGTATTCTCCGCCAAGGTCGAGAGGAATGCCACCACGCAAGACCAGGTCCGCTCTTGGCTGGGTGAGCCGACCAGTGTAGGTATCAGCCTCGACAGCGATGGAGCACGCTACGACGAATGGGACTATTACTTTGCCGAAGGCGATCTTCCAGACATGGGTACTCCTAAAGTAAAAATCCTGCAGATCAAGTTCGATAATCAGGGAAAAGTGACCAGCTATAACTGGTCGGTGTCAAAGCAATAAAATCGCTGCATGGGAATGATGACGGTCCAGATGTACTGCCCATGACCTGACAAAATAGATAAACAGTCAAGATGGCAAAGAGATATGGATGAAAGACTGCTCAGAATATTGGGAGGAGAAGAGGTACACTATCCCCATAACCTGGAGAAACAATATCCCAGGATATTCGAGAAAATCATGCTGCTCTGGGATATGCCAAAGATGAGCCATTATTTCGAAGAGCTGATGATCCCTGACCGGCAGGGGCGCGAGGGCTTTCCTCCGGATGTCGCGGCTGAAATCGTTCGCTTGAGTCTCGTGCATTTCAGCACGCATGCGCCTGAAAAGAACCAGGATGTCTGGGAAGTATCTACGGATAAATTTGCCGTCTACAGACCACAAATCTCTGTCCAAAATACGCATGTATGGAAACCGCTTCCTGTCGCAACAGCGCAGGCAATAGAGAAACTTGGCTTTCCCTGTTCAGCTAGAGGTTTTCACCGTGCCGCTGTAACAGGTGATCGCCGGGCAACGGCGCTATTCCTTGAAGCAAACGTCAGCACGGAATATTCCAACGAGAAGGGCTGGACTCCGTTGATGCTGGCTGCATTCAATGGGTACGATGAAATCATCCGCCTGCTTTTCAAACACCATGCCAACGCAAACGCCAGGGATTTGCTGGACAACTCGCCTTTGCATTGGGCTGCAGATGCGGGGAACGTATCAAGTGCAAAATTGCTGATGGAAAACAGGGCGGAGATCGAAGCGTGCAATAAATCCGGCATGACCCCGTTATTCCTTGCTTGTAAAAACAGGCATTTGGGGATATTGCTCGAATTGATTGATCGAGGTGCAAATGTGCACATCGTCGCGAAAGACGGCGCTACACCGCTTCACAAGGCTGCCGCTGCAGGCTATACCGAAATCGTCCGTACGCTTTTGTATCACGGTGCGCAAATTGACGTCAAAGACCGCAACGGCGATACGCCGATGACACTGGCAGAAAAGAACAATCAGCAGGCAGTGATCAAAATACTCTTGTCGGGAAGCAGGAGCCGGCAAAGTGAACAGGACATTGCATAGCAAGCATACTACACACAGTGCGGTGCCAGGGTGTTGTCACTGAATCCTTGTGGGTATCGGGAATGAGCAGTCATGGCGAAGAAATCCTTTCCTTTATCCGATGTCTACCGATTGCTGGAGACCGGGCCGGTGGTGCTGGTGACGACCGCATACAAGGGCAAGGCGAACATCATGACCCAGTCATGGCACACGATGATGGAGTTCGAGCCTCCTCTGGTGGGCTGCTTGACCAGCGGGCGGAACCACAGCTTTCATGCGTTGGTTGCGGCGAAAGAATGCGTGATCAACATTCCGACGCAGGAGCTGGCCAGGCAGGTGGTTGGCATCGGCAATTGCTCGGGTAGGAAGCTGGACAAGTTCAAGAGGTTCAAGCTCACGCCAGCGCCCGCATCCAGGGTTGAAGCGCCGCTGATAGCGGAGTGCTACGCCAGTCTCGAATGCAGGGTGGTCGATACCAGGATGGTGAATAAGTACAACTTCTTTGTGCTTGAGGTGGTCAAGGCATGGGTCGATGCTGCAAGGAAGAACCCGAGCACCCTTCATCATCGCGGCAAAGGATCATTCATGGTTGCGGGAAAAACGATCAGGCTGCCATCCCGGATGAAGTGACGAAGCCGCGTTGCGCGATTTCACTTGCCGCAGGCGGCTTCCAGGTTTGCTGGAGCAACAATAATATGCATTGAGCTGGGCTGTACTGCCGGGTGTTATTTGACCTGCGTCAGCAACGCTTTGCGCAGTGCGTACTTGGCGCCGAATTTCTTTTTGAACTCCGCATTTGCGTTTTCGTAGTTATCGACGACGGCAACCTTGGTCACATCGAAGAACTCGTTGCGGTGATACTGAACAGTACCGATGTAAACCGCCTTGTCTCCAGGTTTGAGGGAGGCCTTCAGTCCGCCGGGAAAATACACCTTGTTCATTTCGCTTCCGCCAAGCTCCACATACAGCATGGCGGCTATGACGAAAAACGGCTTGCTGTCGCTGCGGACGAAAAAGTTCTCGCCGAGCAGCGCCTCTATCCTTCCGGTAAAGTCGGCAACAACCGGCTCTGCTTTCAACACCCGGTTGTGATCGTCGATGATCAGAAAGATCTTGTTCTCAAAGCCGCCAGTGCCGAGTCCCCTGATCTTCTGCTCGTTCTTGCTCAAAGGGGGCAGGAGTTCTACGCGCCCGACCACCAGTGTCTCGGCTCCGCCGAGCGAAGTCAGGTTTTCGACCGGTTCGCGCGCTGCGCCCACACAGGCGCCCAGCATGCCGAGCAACAGTGCCATCGCTGTAAAACGGGCGGCGCGAGAAATCATCTGACCGAGAGGCAGGATCATGGCTTAAGTTTCTTCAGGTGAGCGCGTATCTTGTTTCCCCATGCGGAGTCCCTGATCTCGCTGTTCTCGTCAAGGATGCGTTGCAACAGTTCGGCCTCGGCCGGTTTTTTGATCTTCTCGATCGAGAACTTGCCCGGCTCGAATATCCCGGTTTCGACCTTCCTGTACTTGAATGATCCGAGAAAATATATGCCGGGCTTGGTGATGCGCAGCGCAGTCTGGTTGCCTTGCCTGGGGAAACTGTACTCGTGCTCTCCGGCAAAGAAGCCCGATCCGCCGAACTTGGA
>QJWF01000253.1 GCA_003235435.1 Nitrosomonadales bacterium | reverse complement strand
AACAGGCTGGCCAGTCGGTACATCCCAGTCCGGCATCTGAAAGTCGTGCAAAGGCGCTGAAAACCACCGCGACGAAAGCGAGCACACAGGTTATCAGCACAAGTTTCAGATACATGGCGAAATTTTTCCGGATTTGCGCTACCTTGGGCAATCGCGGTTGTTGATGCTTCTATCCGGCATGGTGGTTTTGCAAAACCTTGCGCCTTCCAGGATGGCGCCGCGCAAATCGGCGCCGACCAATACTGCTCCGGTCAGGTCGACACGGCTGAAATCGGCATCGACCAGGCTGGTCATCGCGAACACCGACCCGGTTGCGTTCGCACCGGTCAGGTCGGCCCCCTTGAGATTGGCCATGGTCAACTTCGCTCCTGCAAGGTTGGCCTGTCTGAGATTTGCGCCCGGCATGGTACTTTGAGTCAGATCGGCATTGGACAGATTTGCATGCGACAAGTCCGCATTGTTCATATACGTTTCGGACAGGTCGGCACCCGAAAGATTCGCGCCCGACAAATTCGCCCTGGTCAGGTTGGCTTCAGTGATCCTGTCGCCGCTCAAGTCGGCACCCGACATATCGGCTCCGGAAAGATCGGCACTCGCCAGATTCGACCTGGTCAGATCCGCGCCGGAAAGATTGGCGCCGGGACAATTCGTCCTTCGCTTGATCTGGCAGCCGTTGATGGTTTGTCCCGCTTCAACTTCCGGGATGCACAACACTGCGAATACCAGGAACCAGCCTGCAAAAGTTTTCACTGGACATTCCTTGCCGATAGCCGTGGCTGAGAGGTTAGCGAAATTAACAACAAGGGGCAAGTTCGATACTCGCGTCTTCCCGAGTGTATTCTTTCACGCGCGCAGGAATCGTCTGCACGCCGACGCCATTCAGGAAGTTCCGGGATGTGCCGGCTTCCGGACAAATCGATCACCCGGTTTGACTTACATCAAAACGGATCCTCCCTGCATGTTATAGCCTGCCCTAATGCAAATCGGTTCGCTTGCGATAAATGGCTCTCTCTGACCATATCCTCACCTTCGGGCAGTATATGGTGCAGCAGCGTGGCGAACGGATACACAAGATCGCGCTTGATGCAAACCTTACCTGCCCGAACCGCGACGGCGCGAAAGGCATGGGCGGGTGCACTTTCTGCAACAATGCTTCCTTCAGTCCGAACGGGCGCAAACCCCCCGCGCTTTCAGACCAGATCAGGCAGGGCAAACGCGCCATCGCGAAGCGCACGCGGGCGCCCCGCTTTCTTGCCTATTTTCAGGCATACACCAACACCTACGCTGATGCAGCCAGACTGGAAGCGCTCTACGACGAGGCATTGTCCGAGCCGGATATGGCCGGTCTGTCCATCGGCACGCGCCCTGACTGCGTTCCGGAAACAGTGCTGGATCTGCTGGCAAATTATCAAAAACGCGGACTGGTGGTGTGGCTGGAACTCGGATTGCAATCGGCTTTCGATGAAACACTGAAGCGTGTGAACCGCGGCCATGGCCTCAGGGAGTACGAAAAGACCGTGGCAGCCGCAAGAAAACTGGGGATTCCTGTATGCACCCACCTGATCATCGGCCTGCCCGGCGAAACGGAACGCCATTACCACGCCTCGCTCGATACCGTGCTGACGCTGGGAACAGACGGACTCAAGATACATCCGCTGCATGTGGTCAGGAACACCGTGCTTGCCGCCGAGTGGCGGCGCGGTGAATACCATCCTCTTGAAATGGCCGACTACATCAGAATCGCGGCCGATCTTATCGAGCGCACACCACCCCATGTCGTTTACCACCGGGTCACCGGTACCGCATCGAAAGACATCCTGCTAGCACCCGCATGGTGCTCGCAAAAATGGAATATCCTGAACGGGATCGAGCTGGAGTTGAAACGTCGAGGCCACAGTCAGGGGGAATTCGCCAAACTGCCGGCTGCTAGCGAGGAAATCCTTTATGCAGCATGAATTGGAACTTGTCTGTCCGGCTGGCAGCCTGCCGGCGCTGAAAGCCGCTGTGGACAACGGCGCCGACTGCGTCTATCTCGGTTTTCGCGACGACACCAATGCGCGCAATTTTACCGGACTGAATTTCGATGCGGCAAATGCGCGTTCCGGTGTAGCATATGCCCACTCGAAAGGCGCAAAGGTATTTCTGGCGCTCAACACTTATCCCAGGGCTGCAGGTCTGGAACGCTGGAAAAAGGCCATCGACCTGGCTGCCGAACTCGGCATGGATGCGGTCATACTGGCCGATCCGGGCCTGATGCAATATGCGATGAAGACCCACCCCCTGTTGCACCTCCATCTTTCGGTGCAGGGTTCCGCCACCAATTACGAGGCGATCAATTTCTATCACGAACATTTCGGCATCCGCCGCGCGGTGTTGCCGCGCGTGCTGTCGTTCGCGCAGGTCGAGGAGTTGTCCGGGGGTACTCCGGTGGAGCTTGAGCTGTTCGGCTTCGGCGGTCTGTGCGTCATGGTCGAAGGGCGGTGTTCCCTTTCTTCATATGCCACCGGAGAATCACCGAACAATTGCGGCGTATGCTCGCCGCCGAAAGCGGTACGCTGGCAGCAAACTTCCAGGGGTCTTGAATCGCGCCTCAACGGTGTGCTGATCGACAGATACACGGACAAGGAAAATGCCGGCTATCCCACACTGTGCAAGGGTCGTTTCGCAGTGGAAGGAGAAACCTACTACGTGATGGAGGAACCGACCAGCCTGAACACGCTGGAGTTGTTGCCGGAATTGCTGCGCATCAAGGTGCGCGGCCTCAAGATCGAAGGACGGCAACGAAGCCCCGCCTATGTGGCACAGGTCACCCGTGTCTGGCGCGAGGCGATCGACCAATGCATCAAAGATCCTCCCGGCTTCAGCGTCAGACCCGCCTGGGCAGCGGAACTGGGCCGAATCTCAGAAGGCCAGCAGCATACTCTGGGGGCTTATCACCGACCATGGAAATGATACTTCCATGAAACTGGCGCTCGGTCCCATCCTTTACTACTGGCCGCGGGAAAAGCTACAGGCATATTATGAAGAGATCGCAGCCACGCCTGTAGAGATCGTTTATCTGGGCGAGACGGTTTGCTCCCGGCGCCACGTCATGCGCCTGCCCGACTGGCTGGATGCGGCGAAGATGCTTGCAGCAGCGGGAAAGGAAGTGGTGCTTTCCACGCTATCGTTGATCGAATCAGAGTCCGATCTGAAGTCTTTGCGCAGGATCACGGAAAACGGCCATTTCGCGGTGGAGGCCAACGACATGGGGGCAGTCCGGCTTCTGGCGCGCCGTGTACCTTTCGTTGCCGGCCCTTATTTGAACATCTACAACCCGCAGACATTGTCGCTGATCGCTTCCCTTGGAGCCAGGCGCTGGGTGATGCCTGTGGAAATGTCCCAAGAGACTCTTCAGTCATTGCTGCTTTCCCGGCCCGCAGGCATTGAAACGGAAGTATTTTCCTACGGCAGGTTGCCATTGGCGTTTTCTTCGCGCTGTTTCACCGCGCGCTATCACAACCTGCCCAAAGACGACTGCCGATTTCTTTGCATCAATGATCCCGACGGCAAGACTGTGCATACAAGGGAAGGCAAACCGTTTCTGGCGATCAACGGCATTCAGACCCAGTCCGCACAGGTATACAACCTGATCGGCGATCTGGACTCTCTGCAACAAACCGGGGTGGATGCAGTGCGCATCAGCCCACAATCCGAACATAGCGGTGAAGTCATCCGCCTTTTCCGCGACTGCATCGATCAGCGTGTAGGCCGCGAACATGCCGTGAGGCAGATCGAAAGACTGTTTCCGGAAGCAGGCTGCAACGGCTACTGGCACGGCCGGCCCGGGATAGAGCAAGCGATTCTCGCCAGTGCGATACAACATGATTGAAGTGAGCATATAATCTACCGGACAGCCGCCTATCACCCTGCAAGGATACAAAACAGGAAAGCGAAATGAATATCCCGACCTTTACTATTCCCCGGCCTCTCGGCAACATCCTGTCCGTTCTGCCGGGGTATCCCCCGGCCGTACTATTCGTCCATGCAGCCAATCTGGCGATGGGCGACGTACTCCGCTCGGAAGTTTTGCGGCCCCTGCAGGGCAAGCTTATAAACATTCACGTGACCGATGCCCGCGTTGATTTATATCTCACGCTCGACAGCAAAGGCATGGTCGCCTGCCGCCGGAGCCGGGAACCGGAATTGACAATCTCGGCCAGTGCCAGTGATTTCGTATTGCTTGCGCTGCGGAAGGAAGATCCCGACACACTTTTTTTCAGCCGCCGGCTGCGCATGGAAGGAGACACCGAACTCGGACTGCTGGTGAAGAACACCCTGGATGCGCTGGAACTTCCGCCTTTCGATATCAGGACATTATCCCCCGCAAGGGTTCTTTCCGAATTAAGGACGCGGTTGCTGTCCTGAATTCGGATTTTCATGGTATGCAATAGTCCAACTTTTTTGCATGATGGCTTGTCCTTTCCCTTGTCTGTGCCACCCCAGACTTGTCCCGCCACCTGATCCGGGAAGCAGATCATGCTGATCCAGCTTGCCGCGATGGGATTGCTTGCTGCGCTGCTTCCGCTGACGATGGTGTGGGTATCGAGCGACGCCGACAAATTTCGCAAACTGGTGTGGGTCACCCTGTTTCTGACGTTTGATCTGATCATGTTCGGTGCATTCACCCGACTGACCGATTCCGGTCTCGGCTGTCCGGATTGGCCCGGATGTTACGGGCAAGCCAACCCGCTACAGGCGCATGCGGACATCAGTGCCGCCGAAGCTGCAATGCCTACCGGGCCCGTGACAGTCATGAAAGCGTGGATCGAGATGATCCATCGCTACCTCGCGATGGGTATCGGTGTGTTGATCGTCGCGATGATGGCGATCGCATGGCGCAGGTGGCTGAAATCGAATCGCAGCGAAATGAAATTCTCGCCGCTGTACCCGTCGCTGTTGTTTGCATTCGTATGTTTGCAGGGTGCTTTCGGCGCGTGGACCGTAACGATGAAACTGCAGCCCGTCATAGTGACCACGCATCTGCTGCTGGGTATGTCGTTGCTGGCATTGTTGACGTGGTTCGGCGCGCGACTCAGGGACCATCCTCCGGTTGCACAATCAGGTGCAGCCTTGCTGATACCTGCAACGCTGGCAGCTGCGCTGCTGGCGATCCAGATCGCCCTCGGCGGCTGGGTCAGCAGCAATTATGCAGCACTGGCGTGCACGGATTTTCCGCTGTGCCACGGAGAATTATTTCCACAAATGGATTTTGCCAACGGCTTTACGCTGTGGCGCGATCTGGGCAAGACCGCACAAGGAGAATACCTGCTATTTCCGGCATTGACTGCGATACACTGGACTCACCGGGTTTTTGCCATTGCAGTTGTGACGCTGGTTGCGTGGACGGCTGTAAAGGGACTTGGAATCGACGGGCTGCGCAAGACTTCGCGCTGGCTGCTTGCCGCGGTCATGCTGCAATTTGCCAGCGGAATTTCCACTGTCTTCCTGGATCTGCCGCTGGCGCTGGCCGTGATACACAACGGCGGCGCGGCACTGCTGGTGATATTGCTGGTGTTGCTGAATCACAGTATCCGCAGTACTGCAAACTGAATCAGGGTGACCTGCTGTTTTCCCGCCTACTGGCCGAGTTGCTCATTTGGCAGACTGCGGTGCTGCTGTTGGCGCCTTGGGAGTGGCGTGCACCAGCCTTACATTAAGCGCCTCGGTCTTTTCCACCACGTAATCGCTGCCATAATCGAAGCGCCACACCCATGCGCCGGCCCGACGGGTCTTGAACGTCGTATCGGTCCAATATTTCCCCGGCAGATCTTCCGGGAAAAATGCCTTCGGCAATGTCGGGCCGGGGAAGAAGATGCTGGTGTCCACGATGGTGTTCAACTCGAAACGGCTCGGCAGATGCCAGTCTGACAGGCCGCAAAGTTTTGCCGCATTGACCGCACTGGCGTAGGAATCGGTATCGCACTCGCTGCCTGTGCATGTCCCTCCATTGGCTTTGCCGGCATATCCCCCGTTGCTTTCCTGATCCGGGTCATACCAGCTGTAGGTATTGTTGATGCTGTGCAAACCCGGCCCGGGTATTTTTACCTCCCAGATCATGCCCGATTGGTTGTCCCGCACACACGCCCAGGGCCGTTTGGAAAAATCGCTCCCGTCATTGACGCTGCCATCCTGGTTGATGCGAGTCATGTCGAAAACATAGGGCTGGGGAGTCAGCGCATCGCCGCACCCTGCGACTGACAGTGTGAATAACAGGGTCAATAAAATGTTGCGGCAGGACGTTGCGCTTGTCATTGATAGCATGATCGATTTTTTCATTTTGCGCACCCGTATAGTTCGAACCAGTGTCTCATGCCCCCGTGATTACCATCGAATGACGAATATACTTCAAACTCCGGTTTCTTCTGCATTCCGGGCATGGTCTGTGAATCCGGAAAATCGCGATATACCATTATCGTTCCTCCTTGTTGTGCATTATCTTCAGATTCTCGGCCAGACTGGCACGGAAAGACTCCAATTCGGGCTCCAGTTCCCTGAAATCAGTTGAAGCAGCCCAGAATATTTTGATTCGATCACGCTCGGCGCGGCCGCGCAACCGCGGTTCCCGTTTCGCTGCCATGCGCTGCTGCGACCAAAGTACACCAAGCCGGTGGTAACAATCATGCTCGCGGCATCCGCTGATCATTACGCCATCAACATGATGTTCATGCAGTGCATATTCGACAAAGGAAGGCGGCAGCATCCCCGTGCACGGCAGGCTCAATGTTGCCACGGAAGCGCTGCGCAGTTTCCCGACATCGGCGGCGCTGTCGCAGCCGACAAGCAATATCCGCACATCCCCGGAAAGTTTTTCCAGATCCCTGTTCATGCCTGCGCGCAAGCCCGACATCATCATCGACGGCATCTCGATACCGCTGACGTAACCTACTTCACCCCTGAACGGATTCGATGACGGGCATGCCCCCGCACAAATACCGCAGCTCACGCAGCGGTCGGGCACTACCACCGCTTCTTCAAGGAAATGCATGCCGTCGCTGCGCGGCCTCATCACCACCGCTTCATACGGGCAATCCGCAACACACAGTCTGCATCCGCTGCAATCGTCGAGATGCACTTCGGCAACCGGTATCTGCTTGAACCTGGATGGCAGCCATGGCAACACCACCAGCATCAGGCTCAATCCGGCCATCAAAGCCCAGACTTGCCCAGCCGTCCAAATATCCAGCAAAGGATATATGTACAAATAGAACCAGTCTATATCGAGTTTTGTCGGCTCGATCGCCATATCCGCCGGCCCCTGGCTCAGCACTGGCACGGCAAATGACAGCACCAGCAAAGCGAGCAGCATCCCGATCGCCAACCCTTTCCTCGGATTGACCACAGGTTTGCTGATGCGCATGATATGCACCCAGAGCAAAAACAGGATGAACAACGGGACCGTAACATGCGCGAACGAGATCAGCGAAAAGAAGCGGTCGTTCAGCGCTTCATGGGTTACAAAGCTGCGTGACAACGGTTCGCCGAATATCGGCAGCCAGTCAAACCATTCGACCGTGGCAATGGTGGAATATTGAGCCAGCTTGTCCCACACCATCCAGTAGCCGTTGATCCCGGCTGCATATATCAGCCATATCAATGGCACGCCGGTGATCCATGCAAACCACCTGGCGCCGCGATAACGGCCCAATATGAATTCGCGCAGCAGATGCAGCGCCATCACCAGCACCAGGGCGTCCGAAGCATAGCGGTGCAGGCTGCGCATGATCCCGCCGAGGTACCATTGTTCATGGGTGATAAATTCAACGGAAGGATAGGACAGGTCTATGCCGGTTTTGTAGAAGGCGTAGATATATGCGCCGCTGACGACAACCAACCAGAACGAATAAAACCCGAGCGCTCCAAGACAATAAAGCGGGTTGAGATCACTGCCGAACACCCTGTTCAGGACACCCTCAAGGCCAAGCAGCGCCTTGCGCATCACGGACTCTTCTGGTGCGGAAGCAGTCACAACGGTATCTTGCAGCCGAAATAATCTGCTGCATCACTCTCTACAAAACCGGACAACATCATATAATGGGTATGCTTGCGCTATTACAGGAGAAATATCTTGGAAGTCGTCTACTACACACTGGTTGCCGCAATTCTTTACCTTGTATCCGACTGGTTGCTCGATCGCATCGAGATAATCCGCGGCGAGCGTTTCAAGCACCGCAGCATCGTGTTCTTCTTCATCATCCTGGTGCTGGCATTCATATCGTTCAATGTGATCAAAACCATGTTGCTTGCCCAGAATTAGGCGAGAACACCCATCCGGGCCAACTACTTCCGCCCCGGAACCATGGCTTTGAAAACCACCACCAGGAACATGATACCGCCCACAACGGCTATCAGTCCTCCCAAACCCATCAATCCCATGCCCGCAGTCTGGGCAAAGCCATGCAGCTCCTGCGCTGCGCCTGCAACCTTGCGCTGCACGCCATATCCACCTGACCACAGCAATCCCAAGATATGGAGCAATTGTCCCGCCCCATAGACATACGGCATCAACGTGGCCCACTTCAAATCAGGTTCGCGATAGCCCAGGCGCGGAAGCAGATGGAAGGTCAGGCCCATGAAGGCCAGGCTGACCGCCCCGCCGGTGCCGTGATAATGCGCCGTGATGATCGTGTTGCTATCCCTGATCATCAGGCTTATCCCCCCGCCCAATGCAAACAGTGCGATTGATGAAAGAAGTGCCGCACGTTGGGGTCCTGCCGATAGTGAACCCGTTCCTTTGAAGAGCCCGTACAGGACAGCCAATCCGATCGGTACCGTTGCAAATCCGCCGCCAGCTTTCATCAATTGGGTGAAATCTCCCATGTATTGGCCCATCTCGCCGTTATAAGACAGATATATGAATGGAACATAGAATACCGGCAACAAGCCCAGCACAAGGAAGATGGATGCCACCCTTGGTGACAAAGGGTTTTTTGCGCCGCATGCATCACCCAGCCACAGCCACCCGGCCAGCATCAGCAGCGTATAGGTGAATTGAAGCACATGGCCGCCGCCCCAGAATAGAAGATCGTAATAGACCGTGCTGTATGAATTGCCCGGTACGATCAGGTATGACCATGCAAAAGACGCCAGTGCAAACAGCATGGAGATCGAGGCGGCATGCAAACCGATTCGAATCGATCCTTCTCCTCCACGCCATAATTGGGCAGACGGGATCGCTGCCAAACTTCGCATCACCAGCACCACCATTCCTGCCGAAAACACGATAAGTCCGGTAAAAAAGAAAGTGCTCTTTATCACCGGCACATAATTGCTCATCAACGGCTCGCCTTGTTCCACAAAGGGGGACAAAACGATCATGCCTGCTCCGATCGTTGCCAGTACCAGCGCGACCCAGCCTGCGCCCAGGAACCCGGGAGAAGAATCCAGACTCCACAATACGCCAGCGAATGCAAGGAACCACAGCAATACCGACAAGTCCACGTGCACCACGAGCGCGGAGTGAAAAAAATCGACCCATGGAAAGATATCCTGGACATATGGCGTACGCGCAAGCACCAGAAGGATGGCGAACAATCCCGCCCCAACCAGCGACGCGACGCCGAGCCATAACCAGCCGGAAGCCAACTTGCGGCTGGAATCCGATGGCATCGAAATGGCGAAACCGTTTCCTGACCCGTATTCTTCTATAAAGGATTCTTGTTGATTTGCCGTGCTCATTTGCTATCCTCAGGGTGCATAGTTCTTGAAAATGAATCCGCCGGTTTCGGCCTTGAAATCGATCACCATGATACGGCCGGCGGCAAGATGCACTGTTTCCTCGCGAACATAGTTGAAATCGTCGCCTTCGTCATCCTTGAGCCGCGCCTTCAGGGTATGGGTACCGGCTTTAACAGTGATACGCCGATAAATATTCGAAACACCGCTATGTGAAAATCCGGCCGGTTTCAGTATCACGTGGTAAATCTGTTTTCCGTCCATTTCAAGCTCGACCACGACGTTGGATCGCTCGCGGGGGCATATCGTGGTCACCTTTCGCTGGTATTGAGGCAGCTTTGCCAGCTCTTCCGGGGTTCGTTCGCGGCACGCCCCCTTGTGCTGGCCGGCATGGCTGAAGCTCAACTTGATCAATGTTTCATCCGGCGGAAGGTGGGTATATGCAGGCGAACTGGAAAAAAAACCGATCACAGCCACAAATAACAAGTAAAACAATCCCTGGGCGAAGTATTGCAATGGCTTAGGCATGCACATTTCCTTCGCTGGATGCCGATTCTTCCACTTCCGGTGATTTATACTGATTCACCAGAAAAGCGTCGGAGTAATATTTGTCGGCAGGCAATCCCCGTGCGATGAATGCCGTGCGGCCTGCATCGACCATTGCTGGCGAACCGCATGCATAAACCTCATATCCGCTCAAATCATTGTAATCCATCAATATGGCCTCGGTAACAAGCCCGGTCCTGCCATGCCAGCCATGTTCCGGTCTGCGCTCCGACAGAACCGGGATGAATCTGAAGTTTTCATGTTCCCGCTGCCATTTTTCCGGCAAGCCGGCCATGTACAAATCGGACGGTATCCTGGCTCCCCAGTACAGCACGAAGGGCCGTTTCAGACCTGCATCAAACGCGTGCTCCAACATGCTTTTGATCGGCGCAAAACCCGTTCCTCCCGACATGAAAATGACGGGTTTGTTGCCCTCGTCATGCAGGAAAAAGCTGCCGTAAGGGCCTTGCACCCGCAACATATCCCCTTCCTTCATTCCGCTAAAAACATGGCCGGTAAATTTCCCGCCTTCGACAAGACGGATATGCAGCTGCAAGCGGTTGGTCTGATTCGGAGGATTGGCGATCGAAAAGCTGCGCTTGCTGCCGTCTTCCAGCAACACCGCAATATACTGCCCGGCAACGAAATCCATTTGTTCACCGCCTTCCGCCGTCAATTCCAGCAACATGACATCGGGTGCCGCACGCTCCATTGTTTGTACACGCACTTCCATGGTCTTGACCGGAAATCTCTTCAATAGATCGATTTCATGACACTCTATGTCCAGATCCGATATCGGCTTGGCGCAGCAGAACAAGGCCATACCCTGTTTCTTTTCTTCCTCGGTAAGCACACCCTTCTGATAAGTTCCATAATCCACCGCGCCTTTCAATAACTTGCCCTTGCAGGTGCCGCAGGCGCCATCGCGGCAAAGATATGGCAGACTCACCCCCTGCCGCAGGGCGGCCTCGAGTATGGTCTCGCCTTTCTTGGCTGTTATCGTTCGCCCGCATGGTATGGCACTGATCTGATATTCGTTCTTGCCGCGCCCTTTACCGCCCAGGAATGGAAGCAAAAACAACATCCCGGTAATACCGCCGGCTAGTGCCCATACCTTGCCCGGCCCCCATAAATAGAGAAGCGGAAAAGTCCATAGAAAGAACCAATCCAGATTCAGAACGGAAGGGATAGAGTCAAGATCCGCCGGTCCCTGGCTAAGTGCGGGCTTGACCA
>QJWF01000187.1 GCA_003235435.1 Nitrosomonadales bacterium | reverse complement strand
TCCGGGCCGTTGCACCGGATGTGATCGTCAATGCCGCAGCGCATACTGCGGTGGACAAGGCCGAAAGCGAAGCGGACCTGGCGCGCACGCTCAATGCGCTTGCGCCTTCTGTGCTGGCCCGTGAAGCGAGCGAGACAGGCGCGTGGCTGATCCACTACTCGACCGATTATGTTTTTGACGGCAGCGGCGACAGGCCGTGGCAGGAGACGGATCAGACCGGCCCGCTCGGCGTGTATGGCTCAACCAAGCTGGAAGGTGAGCAGCTGATACGACAATCCGGCTGCAGGCACCTGATCTTCCGCACCAGTTGGGTGTATGGCGCAAGGGGCGGAAACTTTGCCAAGACCATGCTGCGGCTGGCGCGGGAGCGTGACACCCTGAGTGTCATCAACGATCAGTTCGGCGCTCCGACCGGTGCGGATCTGCTGGCTGACGTCACCGCGCACGCGATCCGCATGGCGCGGCAGCGTGCGGAACTTTCGGGCCTGTATCATCTGTCTGCAGGCGGTGTGACATCATGGTACGGCTATGCCAGTTTCGTCCTGGATTTTGCCGTGCAGGCGGGTATAAGACTTAAAGTTACTTCGGACAGGATCAAGCCGGTGCCCACCACAGCATATCCGACGCCGGCCAGGCGACCGCTCAATTCGAGGTTGGATACCGCCAGGCTGCAAAAAAGCTTCGATCTGCATCTGCCGGAATGGAAGATCGGCGTGGCACGCATGCTGGCCGAGGTGCTGGAAACCCCGTGAAGATCAGGTCTTGATCATGTTATGCAGTGGGGAAGATTCCTTTATTATATGGTTGACAAGCACCGGCCGGCGGCACCCATGCAGGTTGAGCAAGGAATTTTAATCATGGAAAATCCCGGTTTGCTGTCTGCAACAGCATGAATCCTTTATTCTGGGCCAAACATGAAAACAAATGAATTCAAAACCAAGTTGGCCATGGCATTTATGTTGCTGATCGCTGCGAATTTGCTTGCGGGCTGCAGCACGCCAAATAATCCCGCAGTCAGAGCCATGCCAGGTTGTGATGACCGTGCTCCTATCACCTTCGACGAGTACAAGAAGTTGGAGGGCGGTCAAACCCTGGAGGAAGCGAATGCCATTTTCGGATGTGTCGGATTGCTGAGACTGGGTGTCGTTGGTGAAGGACCTTTTACCATCGAATGGTCTGGAGGCGCAGGAGGAACCACTGCCGTTACGGCCATCTTTATCAATGGCCGGATAGACAAGAATGGCATCGAAAAATACGGATTCTGAACCTGCATCGCTGACAGAAGGCACGGATGCAGAAAGTTACAGGGCGGTATTTCACTGCACCTGCCCGATTGAAGCTTGAGATACAGAGAATACAGAGTGAAATTCTTGAAGACGAAAGTTCAGACTGAAGACACAACAAACAGTCAAAATTAGCGCGCAGCCTTTTTTGCACGAAACGTCATGAACAGAAAAATAATTCTTCATGTCGGCGTCGGTAAAACGGGGAGCTCGTCACTACAGTCATTCCTGTCGTTTAGCCCTTACTTGGTTAGTGCAGATGGAAAGCAAGAATTTATTTATTGTTGCTTTAACCAGAATGGAGGAATATCAGCAGGCACCGACTTGACGAAGTTGGCTGGGTGCTCACTTCTGCAATATTCCGCGTCAGAAACAGATATAGCCAGAGCGGAGCACATACCTCAAACGAAAAGTGACTTGGAGGAGATTTTCTCGGCTGGTTGCACACCAATCTTTTCTCAGGAGGGTTGGTCATATCGGGCGGACGAATTCAGGAAATCCAAGTTCCTGTTGGGAATTGATTGCACTGCACACGTGATAGTTTACGTCCGGCCACAGGTAGAGTGGTTTAACTCGGCGTGGTGGCAGTGGTTTGTTTGGAGCGGAAAATATGCGTCGCCAGAGGACTTCATAGCCAAGCGAGGCTTTAAAATAATGCTTTGGGCAGACTTGATCGCGAAGTGGAAAGATGTGCCGGGGGTGGAGAGCGTAAGAATTAGATTGCAAACTAAAGATATCGTCGAAGATTTCAGGCGCTTACTTGGAATCGCAGAAGTTACCGGTTTGTCGCCATCGCCAAAAGTTAACGTCGGCTTAAATCAAACGCTCATTAAACTGCTGCTTAGGTATCCAGAACTTCGGGGAGAAAACAGCGCTGATGTGGACGCTGTCCTGCAGAAGCATTTCGTATTCGAAGGGGCAACACCCTGGGTTCTTGGAACCGAGTTGATTTCTAAAATCATTACTGAGACATATGCCGATAACCAAAGGCTTTTGGAGATGCTTGATGAAGAGTCGAGACAGTCAATGCAGAGCGATAGGCGTTGGTGGGACCCTGAATTCTATGCATCCAGGGCTGAGGTCTTAAAGAAAGAATTGAAACTGAGTAGAAACGAGATGATCGACATCATTGATCAGGCCATTCCTGCGTTGAGCAGGCTGCAAGTGATAGCCGGAAAAGGCTGGTGGGATCCTGACTATTATTCATCCAGGCCACGGTATGACGTACGATTGCCTGAGACGAAAAATGAAGACCTTCTCGGAATAATTGATGCGGCAGTGCCCGCGTTGATTAGGCTCGAAAGGCTTGGAGTTGAAAGAGTTGGTAAAAATGAAATGTCCGGTGTTTTGCTTCAGAAAGGCCAGGAGCTGAGCTTGGGGGCATTAAGAATTTTACATTATTTTCTTGTCAACAGACCGTATTATCTCTTTCGCGGCACTACGGCACTTCTTTGGACTAAGGTGCCGATTTCTTATCGGCGCAAGAATGAGTTGAAGCAACTGCTGTTTAGTAAGATGCCTTGGTTGTTTAGCTGGTCCGGAGCATATCGACGCTGGCAAGCAACAAATGCGACCATGCAAGAGGTAAAGAAGCCACGCAAGAAATAGAACAGCCGCAAATGGGGGATGGCATTCGACCGGCCCCGTTAAGACGCCAACAGCAGCTCAACACCAAGTGTTTTCCACTGCTTGATATCATCCAGCAAGGCGGTTTCGGTCAGCGGGTTGTTCTGCAGCCATTCGGAATCGATAACGAGGCGGAATTTTTTTCCGCTTGTGCTGGCCTTCATTTCAGGCAGGACAATGTCGCTTCGATTGCGGTAGAACAGTGCAGCAAAGCGCAGGCTCATGGCAAGCGCAATATCCTCCTCGACGGTCATCAGGTCTTTCAGCCTTTTCAGATTACCACGATGCGCCAATGCCAGCATGCTCATGCGGGCCTGCTCCTTTTTCGAGAAACCGGGCATGTCGGCGTTGGCCAGAATATAGGAGGTGTGTTTGTGGTAGCCGCTGTGCGCCACCCGGATGCCAATGCCATGCAATTTGGCGACCCAACCGAGAATTTGCAGCGCGGTCTCGCTCGTACCCATGCCAAGGAATTGCCGGGCCAGAATATTCGACAGATTCGAAACCCTCTCTGCTTGCCTTGTGTCAACGTGGTAGCGGCGCATGAAATGCCGTACCGTCACATCGCGCATATCGTCGTTGTGAAAGCGTCCCCACAGGTCGTACAACACCCCCTCGCGCAACGCGCCCAATGCGGGCTGCATCGAT
>QJWF01000214.1 GCA_003235435.1 Nitrosomonadales bacterium | reverse complement strand
AAACCGCGATGTTGCGAGTAGTAGACAACAAGGTTTATTTCACCGTCAATTCTTCAGTAACACCCTGCTCTCCTGCCCCCTGCACACCAATAATCGCTTACACGACTACCGTAAGCACCGTGCCGATCGGATTCACGATGAGCGTGACCCCACAGATCAACGACAGCGATACCGTTTTGCTCAACGTACGCCCCTCAATTACTCGTCTCCTCACGGATGCTGTCGATCCCACACCCGGCTTGACAGTAACCAATACGGTTCCGCAGACTTCAACTCGGGAAATGGAATCGGTGCTAAAGATCGAGAACAACCAGACTGCCGTACTGGGCGGGTTGATGGAGGATCGGATGGACAAACTCACCGATGAAGTTCCCGGCCTGGCCAGCATCCCGTTGTTGGGCAACCTGTTCAAGAACCGGAATGACACAACCGGGAAGACCGAATTGGTTATTTTTCTGCGCCCGGTTGTTATCAAGGATGCCGATGTAAACGGTGACTACAGCGCATATCGCAACATATTGCCGGATCAGGATTTCTTCAAAGAATCAGCATACGGCAACCCCTGAGGATCCGCCGAAATGAGCCTGCTTCTGGACGCACGCAAAAAATCTCAACAAGCCCGGTCCGCGCAAGGCGCGGACGGTAGCCAACCCAAGTTCGAGCTGAGCATCGAGGAACTCCCTAACGGGAATTCAGCGCCAGAAACACCGCACGGCAACACGATGCCAGAAGGCAACGCGCGCAGCGCCGGAAAGAACCTGTTTGAGGCAAAATCGCCGGCAATAAAATACTCACGCATGGGCGGCATCAATCGCAACTTGCTGGTTGCCCTGGGCTGCACAGTATTGCTTCTTGCTGCGGGCGCCGGTTATTTGTGGTACATCGATTCTTCCGGAAGCACGCAGCCTATGCTCCCCCGGGCACCGATCGCTGCCGCACCTGCCGCTCCGGCACCTGCGCCAATTACCGTTGCGCCGGAAAACAAGTCGGGAGCAGAAACTACCGCTCGGAATAAGGCTGAAAGCTCTCCCCCAACACGGCATGCAAGAAAATCGACGCGCAAAAAAACCAGATCATCGCAACGGCCAGCGGAACGCATAAGTATTCAGCCGAAGCAGACCGAAACGCTTGACCCGCTGATAAACAGAGCCTATCTCGCCTATCGCGGCGGCAAACTGAGAGAGGCACGGCAAATGTACCTCGAAGTCCACGCCAAGGATGCGCGTAATACCGATGCTCTGCTTGGACTTGCTGCCATCGCACAGCTTCAGGGAGAAGACAGGTTGGCTGCGCAATATTATCTGCGTGTGCTGACACTTGAACCGCGCAATGCTGTGGCGCACGCCGGGATGTCGGCATTGAGCACGGATGAAAACAGCGAAAGCCGTTTGAAGAGTCTGCTCCGCGAACAACGTGATTCCGCGGCACTGCATTTCGCTCTTGGAAACATCTATGCCGGCCAATCGCGCTGGGGCGAGGCACAATCCGCCTATTTCAACGCGTATACGCTGGACTCTAACAATGCCGAATTGTCTTATAATCTCGCTGTAAGTCTGGATCACCTCGGACAGAACAAATTGGCTGTGCAATTTTATAAGCGAGCTCTGCAATTGGACTTGGCAGGAAGGGATCACCCGCACAGCTCAACCCTGGATCACGCCCAAATCTCACAGCGCGTTAAGGAGCTTGCACGCTAATTCAACATGTCGACGAATAAGATGCCGGAAAAACCGATCCAGCAGCCGCTGGGAAAGATACTGGTCGGCAAAGGTGTGATCAGTGACGACCAGTTGCGCATCGCTCTGCAGGAACAGAGCAAGACGCACCAGCCGCTGGGAAGGTTGCTGGTGGGTCTCGGCTTTCTCTCGGAAGCTACCATCCGCGATGTATTATCCGAGAATCTTGGCCAGGAAAGCGTAGATCTTGCGAACATCATCGTCGATCCTGCCGCTCTCACTCTGATCCCTAAGGATGTTGCGCGGCGCTACCAGTTGTTGCCCCTAGCGGTGGACCAGAAGGAGCATGTCCTGACGCTGGCCATCGCCGATCCCGACAACATCATCGCTTTGGACCAGTTGCGCGCACTGCTCAAGGATGAATACCGCCTGATAACCCAACTCGCCAGTGAATCCGACATTCTGCGCGGGATCGACCAGTACTACGGCTTCGAGCTATCCATCGACGGTATCCTTCATGAAATCGAGCCGGGCGAGATGGAATACCAGACGACCCAGTTCGGCGTGAACGAGTTCAGCCAGCCGGTGGTGCGGCTGATCGATGCGTTGCTCACCGAGGCAGTGCAACGCGGCGTATCCGATATCCACTTCGAACCGGAAAACAGCTTTCTTCGCATCCGCTACCGCATCGACGGTGTATTGCGGCAGGTACGTAGCCTGCATAAGAGTTTCTGGCCGGCGATGGTTGTTCGCCTGAAAGTGATGAGCAATATGAATATCGCCGAAACGCGAGCCCCGCAGGACGGCCGGATCTCCCTGCGCCTGACCGGGCGTTCGATCGATTTCCGGGTGGCTTCCCATCCCACCACGTATGGCGAAAATCTGGTGCTGCGCATTCTGGACAGGCAAAAAGGCATCGTTCCTTTGGAAAACATCGGACTGGACGAGTCCACGCTCAACCTGCTCAAGATGATCATTGCCAAACCGGAGGGCATCGTGCTGGTAACCGGCCCGACCGGAAGCGGCAAGACCACCACGCTGTATTCGGTGCTGAATCACGTCAATACCGAAGCGGTCAACATCATGACGCTTGAGGATCCGGTCGAGTATCCGCTTGCCCAGATACGCCAGACATCTGTCAACGAAGCGGCCAAGATGGATTTCGCCAGCGGTATCCGTTCCATGCTGCGCCAGGATCCGGACATCATCCTGGTCGGCGAGATTCGCGACCAACCTACCGCGGAGATGGCCTTCAGTGCCGCGATGACCGGACACCAGGTTTATTCAACGCTGCACACCAACTCGGCGATCGGCGCTATCCCACGGCTGCTTGATATCGGCATATTGCCCGACATCATGGCAGGCAACATCATCGGTATTGTTGCGCAACGCCTGGTGCGCTTATTGTGCAGCGAATGCAAATACCCGTATACACCTGACGCCTATGAGCGGCAGCTGCTGGGTATCGATGCAGATCAGGACATCACGCTGTATCGCGCAGCAGGTTGTGAAGCATGCAGCCATCAAGGCTACAAGGGTCGCGTCGCCCTGATGGAACTGCTCAAGCTTGATTACGATCTGGACGATCTGATATCGCACCGAGCCAGCGCCCGCGAAATCAGGGAAGCCGCATTCTCGAAAGGGTTCCGACCATTGGCAATGGACGGCATCCGACGCATCCTGCAAGGCACCACATCCCTCGCCGAAGTCAGCCGTGTGGTCGACCTGACCGACCGGGCCGGATAAACCTGAGCAAGGGAACCGAATGTCACTTTACTCCTATCGGGCGATAGACATCCATGGCAAGACCCTGAAGGGAATGCAGGATGCGGCCAACCTGATTGATCTCGAGCAGCGATTGAAGCGCGGCGGTCTAGATCTGATCGATGCCAAAATGG
>QJWF01000254.1 GCA_003235435.1 Nitrosomonadales bacterium | reverse complement strand
GGCCGCAACGCCTATAGACATCGCCAGCGTCATCAACAGTGTGCGTGTCGGGCTGCCGCGCAAGCTGCCGGACGCGAACTGTGCAACGTCAAACAATCTCATGCGCTTTTCCCTGTCTCACTGACGATCTTGCCGTCCACCATACGCAACTGTCGTTTGGCGCGTCCGCCGATGGCGGGATCGTGGGTGACCACGATCAGCGCGACTTTTTGCACAACCAATTCCTCGAGTAGATTCATCACTTCCTTGCCGGTGGCTTGATCGAGATTTCCGGTCGGTTCATCAGCCAACAGCACTGCGGGGTGCATACTGGTGGCACGTGCTATCGCCACGCGCTGGCGCTGCCCGCCGGAAAGCTGGTCGGGCCTGTGGTCGGCACGATCTGTCAGGCCATAGTTCTTTAGCAATTCGGAAACGCGCGCCTTGCGTTTTTCAACCGCGACTCCCGCCAGTATCAGCGGCAACTCGATGTTCATCGCTGCGGTCAATCGCGGAACCAGATGGAATGCCTGAAACACGAAACCGATTTTTTCACTGCGCACTCTGGCCTGCTGCTGGTCATCCAGATCCGTGACATTACCCCCATCCAGCCGGTAGGTTCCGGAGCTTGGACGGTCAAGCAGTCCAATCATGTTGAGCAGCGTTGATTTACCGGAACCGGAAGGCCCCATGATGGATACATAATCTCCCTCAGCTATGCTCAGGACGATGTTTTGCAATGCTGCGACCTGCTGATCGCCAACAGTGAATATTCGGCTGACATGGTCCAATTCGATCATGATCGGGACTGGATCATTTTCCAGGATTCATTGCTTCCGGTTGCACTCGTGCACCGGCTTTCACTCCCTCGCGGTCTAGTGACAGCACGATCCGGTCTCCCTCTTTCAAACCCGAGGTGATCTCGGTTTGTTCCCAATTGGCCAACCCGGTCGTCACCGTGTGCTCGGCGAGAACGCCGTTGTCCTGATACAGCAGCACACGATTGCCTTCCAGCACGGTTTGAGTGGGAATGCGCAGCACGTTTGGGCGGGACTCATGAACGATCTCTACGTCAGCGCTGTATCCAACAAGCAGATTCTCCTCGTCGGGCGGATCGATGAATGCCACCTCGACTTCCACGGTGCGCGCCTGTTTCTCAAGTTCGAGCACGTACGGTGCGATACGCTTGACCTTGCCCGGGAATGATTTGCCCTTTATAGCATCCAGCGTGATGCGTGCCATCTGGCCCACCTTGACGTTGGCCGCATCGACTTCATCGATCGGGGCGCTGACGAATATGCAGCTGTCGTCGATCAGATCGATGGCAGGCAGAGTCGGGATACCGGGCGGCGATGGAGTGGAATACTCACCCAACTCGCCGCTGATGTCGGCCACGATGCCGTTGAACGGTGCTCGCAGCACCATACGCTCCAGACTGGCTCGAGCCACTGCGATGCGCGATCTGCTTTGTTCGATAAGACTGCGCGCGGATTCACATGCGGCACGACCCACCTTAGCTGCCGAAATTTTTTGATCCAGCCCCTCCGGGGAGATGAATCCGCTTTCCTTCAACTGGCGTGCGCGCTCCGCTTCCTTTTCAGCCAGTTCAGCCTGCAGGCACGCCTGATCCGCCTGGGTCTGTGCCGTACCTAGTTGTTCCTGCGCCAGGCGTTCCTGAGCGCGCAGATCTTCGTTCCACAACTCCAGCAATATCTGGTCACGTTTTACCCGCTGACCCTTCTTCACCAGCATGCGCTCTATCAGCCCGCCCACAGGCGCAGCCAGCTTGGCGCGGCGGCAAGCCTTGACCGTTCCCGCCCGGGTGTTGCTTACTGTTGCTTCAACCAGACCTCGCCCGACTTCGGCCAGTTGCACAGCCAGCGGTGCCGGGCGAATGAAGTACCAGACCAGTATCCCGAGCAGCAACAGCACGATGATAATGAAAATATATTTTCTGACGGAACTCTTTTCACGATGCGGCGAAATAGCCATGCGAATTCCCGATATATCGATTAATTGCCAATGAAATTATGAGGGTAGTTACCGGTTTCAAATGGTGCTGGAGAGAGGAATCGAACCTCCGACCTACGCGTTACGAGTGCGTTGCTCTACCAACTGAGCTACTCCAGCGCTGACTTTGCTAATTATAGAGGACACGCCGAGATTAGTGTCAGCGATAATCCTCAACTTGAACCGGCTGGGACCAGACTTCAAAAAATTGTGCCTGCTTCCCTCAGAGTAATACAGCAAAAACCGGCACCCTGTTGAATATTACATGTGCAAAATGCGGGCAATGCTGCTTAGCGTCGCCGCCAGTCTTGTAACCGAAATGTCACAATATCAAGCTATAAGAAACTCGTTTACTGAATGCATTAAAAGCTCGCAAAGGAACTTTTCAGATTTCGCCCAATCTCACTTGGCGAAATTCTTTTACAGGCAAGTACAATTTGGGATATGCAACATGAGTACCACGGCACAAATGACCAGGAAAGGAGGCAACGTGGGCAACGATGCACAAAATGATGCCCTCTTGTATGCCAATCAACCCGAAAAGGCTTCAGGTGGTTTATCGAAACTTGATAGAGCAACTGAAAAAAATGGCCACAAGCACATCGGTGACTGCACTATCATTACCCGTAATTTCAAAATCGCGGACGCGATAGCTGATTATCTAATGACCACTCCCAAGGCAAAGCTCTGACCAGGTTAATTGATGTACTGATACCTTCAGTTCAACTGCAACCCTGCAATACGCTTTCTGACATCGCAAATACATGACCAATTCACCGGCCTGCCCTGTCTATTGCAGAGTTTGTTCAAACTGCCGGCATATGAAAACTTGCCGCGACTAATGCCAGCGGTATTCCTCCACAGGCAACGGCTGCGATCCTCCCTTGATCTCGTTCCGCAGCAATTCCGCACTGGCCAGTGACATGGTTACACCGTAGCGGAAGTGCCCACTGTTGATAAAAAGATTGATCAAGTGCGGGTGCCTCCCTATGGTGGGAATGTTGTTCGGTGAACCGGGACGGAAACCAGCCCAATGCTTCACCGGAACTCGATCACCCCACTCCGGAAATATCTCACTCACCCGCCGCATCAAATTTTCCCGCGCATCGAGCGTTGCAGATTTGTCGAAGCCGACATCTTCCAGTGTGCTGCCCACAAGCACATGCCCATCGCGGCGCGGGATGAAATACAGATTTTCCTTCAGCAGAATTTCCCGGAATGGCGGTACGTCAAACTTGAACAGTAGGATCTGCCCTTTTATCGGACGGATGTCGACACCGAGCGCATACTCACCGAGCAAAGACTTGCTCCAAGCGCCCGCTGCAATGACATAAGCGTCCGCAACTAACTTGCCACGTGCAGTTTGCAGTCCCTTAATCCGGTCGCCAGCCAGTTCGAACTTATTCATCTCATGATGTTCCATGATCACCCCCCCGAGCATGCGCACATGTTCACTCAACGCCTGGAGAAGGCGCGGATTGCGCACTTGCGCGATATCCGGCAGCAGCAACCCTTTTCCCTGAAATTGCCTGCCATGCTGTGCAGGCAGGTGATCCGACAAATTCACCTGAATCAACGCTAACTGGTGTTGAGCACACCATTGCTCAGCCACTTCTTGCCGAAATGGCTGCAACAGCAACATACCACTGCGCTGATATTCGGGATCGATGCCGGTGGCAGCATGCAGCATGGCAGCAGCATCGCCGAACAGGTCCATGCTGCGCAGTGCCAACCGGGTGACCGCCTCGCGATAATCCCATGGACACAATGGTGAGAGGATTCCGCCGCCCGCCCAGGATGCTTCCTGTCCGACTGTGCCGCGCTCGATCAATGTCACACGGTAGCCAGATAACAGCAGTGATTGTGCGCTGGCCAGACCGATCACCCCACCGCCTATGATAAGAATTTCGGCTTTCAAGTGCTAACGACCTGTGTGTAATTGATTCAGCGCTGCTCCATGATCGGTATCAGTGTCTTGGGCAGGGGAAACACGACGTTCTCCACGATGCCCTGCAACTCGATGGCCTTTGTACCGCCCATTTGTTCCAAACGTTTTATAACGCCCTGCACCAGAACTTCCGGTGCAGACGCGCCGGCAGTGATGCCGACCCGATCCTTGCCTGAGAACCATTCCTGCCGCAATTCTCCTGCTTCGTTGACCAGATAGGCAGGGATACCGACATTCGCCGCTACTTCTCGCAAACGATTGGAATTCGAACTGTTCGGCGAACCCACCACAACCACCACGTCACACTGCTTGACCAGCAGCTTCACCGCATCCTGGCGGTTTTGCGTGGCATAGCAGATGTCGTCTTTCTTCGGGCCGGTGATGAACGGAAAGCGCGTTTTGAGCTCAGCTATTATTGAGCTTGCATCGTCAACCGACAGAGTCGTCTGCGTCACGTATGCCAGATTATGCTCGTCACTTACTTTGAGAAGCGCAACATCATCCGGTGATTCCACAAGATACATGCCGCCGCTGCTTTGTCCCATGGTGCCCTCGACTTCCGGATGCCCCGCATGGCCGATCATGACTATTTCCTTGCCTTGCTCGCGCATCCTGGACACTTCGATATGCACCTTGGTCACCAGCGGGCAGGTCGCATCGAACACCGTCAGGCCCCGCGCCTCAGCTTCCTGGCGCACCGCCTGCGATACGCCATGGGCGCTGAAGATCAATATGCAACCGCTCGGTACATCGGCAAGATCCTCGATGAAGATCGCACCTTTTTTTCGCAGGCCATCCACGACGAATTTGTTGTGCACCACTTCGTGGCGCACATAGATCGGTGCGCCATGCAATGCCAGCGCGCGCTCCACGATCTCGATGGCACGATCGACTCCGGCGCAAAATCCGCGCGGATTAGCCAGCAGCAGTTCCATGTCCTTTTCTCCTGAAACTGTCTAATATCAAAATGAATGCGCCGCAGGTGATGGCGGAATCTGCGAGGTTGAATGCGGGGAAGTAATGCTCATCCCAGTGGAACTGCAGGAAGTCGACCACATAACCATACCTGATCCGGTCGATCAGGTTTCCAAGCGCACCGCCGAGTATCATGCTCAATGCCAGAGCGAACAGCAACTGCGTGCCGTGTCTGCGCAACAACCAAGCTATCCAGACCGAAGCGACTATCGCGATGATGCTGAAAAGCCAGCGTTGCATTCCGCCAGCATCGCTGAGAAAACTGAAGGCGGCACCGGTATTATGCACCAGCACCAAGTTGAACACCCCTAGAACATAAAGGGTCTCGCCATAGCCAAAACGGCTGGAAATCCACGCCTTGCTTAACTGGTCGAGAACGATCACAAGAGCGGACACCCCCAGCCACCGGTTAAGCATATCTCCGCACCTCACCGCTGCCAAATAAATTGCTCGCACACCGGCCGCAAAGTGTCGGGTGCTGCATGTCAGCTCCGACATCATCGCGGTAATGCCAGCAACGTTCGCACTTGTCGTGCAGGCTTGCGGAGACATCGATATGCTGATCGGCTTCTGTCGCAACGCGATGCACGGTGGCACGCGATGTGATCAGCACCAGGCGCAAATCATCGCCGAGCCGTGCCAGCACATCGTGATCCGCTCCGGCGACATTGATATCCACTTCCGCGGCAAGCGCCGAGCCTATCAATCCTGCGCTGCGCGCTTCTTCCAACTGCTTGTTCACTTTGCCCCGCCAGGCTGTGATCTTCAACCATGCCTGCATTCCATCCTTGTCCATTTGGGGATCGGGCACGCTGTACCACTCGCCCACAAACACGCTTTGATCATCGTTGCCGCTCAGTACCTCCCAAGCCTCTTCGGCGGTAAAACTGAGTATCGGCGCCATCAGCCGCACCAGGCTGTGGGTGATGTGATACAGCGCGTTCTGCGCGGAACGGCGCGCTTCAGAGTTTTCTCCAGCGGTATACAACCGGTCCTTGAGAATGTCGAGGTAGAAACCACCAAGATCCTCGGAGCAGAAGGTATGAAGTTTCTGCACCGCAAGATGGAATTCATAGCGCGCATAGTCCGCCGTAACTTCGTCCTGCAATATTTTTGTCAGCGCCAGCGCGTAGCGGTCAATCTCCAGCCACTGTCCGACCGGCAGTGCATGCTTGCCAGGATCGTAATCGGAAGTATTGGCGAGCAGGAAACGCAAAGTATTGCGGATGCGGCGGTAACTCTCCACCACTCGTTTCAGAATTTCCTCGGATAGCGACAGCTCGCCGGAATAATCGGTCGAGGCAACCCACAGGCGCAGGATATCCGCGCCGAAACGGTTGCAGATGTCCTGCGGCTCGATCCCGTTTCCGCGCGACTTGGACATCTTGTAGCCCTTCTCGTCCACGGTAAATCCGTGGGTCAGCAATTGCCGGTATGGTGCGCGACCATTGATTGCGCAGGATGTCAGCAGTGACGACTGGAACCAGCCGCGATGCTGGTCCGAACCTTCCAGATACAGGTCGGCGGGAAAGCACAATTCATCGCGTTTGCGCAATACGGCTTCATGCGTTGCGCCGGAGTCGAACCAAACGTCCAGTGTATCGGAAAGCTTGCGGTAATGTGCCGCATCATCGCCGAGCAGTTCGGCGCTGTTGAGGTCGAACCAGGCCTCGATACCGGCCTGTTCCACCCGCAACCCCACTTGTTCCACCAGTTCTGTTGTGCGCGGATGCAGTTCTCCGGTTTCGCGATGCACGAAAAACGGCATCGGCACGCCCCAGTTGCGCTGGCGCGATACGCACCAGTCGGGACGATTGCGGATCATCGCCTCCAGACGTGCCCTGCCCCAGTGAGGAAAAAAGTCGGTAGCTTCGACCGCCTGATTCGCAATGTCGCGCAAGCTCGCGCTACCGTGATGGGCAACAGCGGCTCCATGTTCGCGCTTTTCCTGTATTAGTGATTCGACCGCATCCTTTTCCTGATGGCCCTTGTTCTCCATGCCGATGAACCACTGGGGAGTGGAACGGAAAATGATCGGTGTCTTATGGCGCCAGCAATGCGGGTAGCTGTGCTTCATCTTCTCGACATGCAACAGGTGTCCACTGTTTTTCAAGGAATCAATCACCACGTCATTGGCCTTCCATACGAACAGGCCACCGACCAGCGGCATGCTGGCGACGAACTTGCCATCGTCACCGACCGGGTTGTCTGCCGGCAGCTGATACTTCTGTCCGACGAAATAGTCGTCCAGACCATGTGCCGGCGCGGTATGTACCAGGCCGGTACCGGCTTCCAGCGTGACATGCTCGCCACAGATCACCGGCACGATCCGGTCGTAGAATGGATGTTGCAGTAACAGTCCTTCCAGTGCCGCACCCTTGCAGGTTGCCGCCATTCCGTCGCCGCGGTCGTTATCGCCGCCCAGGCCATAACGTGCCAGGCAGGATGCCGCAAGATCGTACGCCAGGATCAGGTAACCCTTCGATGTCCTGATCAGGTCGTATTCCAGTTCTGGATGCACACATACCGCCTGGTTCGCCGGCAGAGTCCACGGCGTGGTGGTCCAGATCACAACCTGCACTTTCGCATCACCCGGCAGTGACACGCCGAAGGCCTTGTCCACTACGGCCAAAATCTTTACCTCGAATGACACATCGATCGCCGGCGACTCCTTATCCTCGTATTCCACCTCGGCCTCGGCCAGCGCCGACTGGCAATCCAGGCACCAGTTCACCGGCTTGTAGCCCTGGTAGAGATAACCCCGCTGATGAATTTTGCCGAGCGCGCGGATGATGTCGGCCTCGGTTTTGTAATCCATCGTCAGGTAGGGATGTTCCCAGTCGCCCAGGACGCCGAGACGGATGAAATCCTTCTTCTGCCTCTCGATCTGTTGCTGCGCATAGTTGCGGCATAACTGGCGGAATTGCGCCGGCGGGATGGACTTGCCATGTTTCTTTTCCACCTGCAACTCGATCGGCAGACCGTGGCAGTCCCAGCCGGGCACATAAGGCGCATCGAAGCCCGCCAGTGTTTTGGATTTGACGATAACGTCCTTCAGCACCTTGTTCACCGCGTGACCAAGATGAATGTCACCGTTGGCATACGGCGGGCCGTCATGCAGGATGAACAGGGGCTTGCCCCGTTTGGCGGCACGGATCTGTTGATAGCGCTGCTGGGCCTGCCAGCGCGCCAGCATCTGCGGCTCGCGCCGGGCCAGGTCGCCGCGCATCGGGAACGGGGTATCCGGCAAATTCAGTGTGTTCTTATAGTCAGTCATGTTGTTCGAACCATTTCTTTGCATTTTCCACATCCTGCGCTATATGCCGCGTCAGGGTTTCCACATCGGGATATTTCTCCTCGTCGCGCAATTTTTGTAAAAACTCCACGCGCAAATGTTTGTTATAGATCTGTTGCGCAAACTCGAACAGATGCACTTCAAGCACTGGTTTCTTATCACGCTTCAGGGTCGGGCGCACGCCGAGACTGCAAACGCCCTGCAGCACACCCATGCCTTCCGCGTGCGCCTGCACCACGAATATCCCTGACACCGGCGGCAGGTTGTGCTTCAACTGGATGTTCGCGGTGGGGAAGCCCAGCTTGCGCCCCATCCCGTCGCCGTGCTCCACGCGGCCGCTGATGCTGTAGTGCCGCCCCAGATAACGCTGCGCTGTTTTCAACTGCCCTTCCGCCAGTGCAGCGCGTATCGCCGTGCTGGAAATCCTGACTCCCTCATGCGCCACGGTATGCACCGACTGCACCGCAAAACCCAGTTGCGACCCGATCTTCTTCATCAGCGCAAAGTCGCCGCCGCGTCCGCTGCCGAAACGGAAATCATCGCCGATCAGCACGAATCTGGCCGACAGCATTTCATGCAGCGCTTGGATGAAATTTTCCGCACTGATCTGCGAAAAAGTCATGTTGAAGCGGCATACATGCACCCGGTCGATGCCCAGCCCTGCAAACAATTCAAGCTTCTCGCGCAGGCTGGTCAGCCGAACAGGCGCCTGCTGCGGCGTGAAAAACTCGCGCGGATGCGGCTCGAAAATCACCACTGCAGTTTGCAGATCGCGCGCCTGAGCAGCTGCGCGCAACTCGGTCAACAAAGCCTGATGGCCCAGATGCACACCGTCGAAATTGCCGATAGTGAGCGCAACGGGTTTGCTGTCGGATGAGTAGAGCCCGCGTAAGATCAACATAAGGGCGCGGATTATACCGTAGGGAGACGGTTAGCGCAGTGAAGCCAGCAGATTGTTGGGTGTAACAGCAAGGTTGATCAAAAACAAAACCACCGAATGTTGCCCGGCGAAGTTGACTTTGGTCTTTAATGTTCAGCTTTAGTTAAGCCGTGCCGCCCACCGTCAGGCCATCTATGCGTACCGTAGGCTGTCCCACTCCGACCGGCACGCTCTGCCCTTCCTTGCCGCAGGTGCCGACGCCGGGATCGAGAGACATGTCGTTGCCTATCATCGCGATGCGCGTCAGAACGTCCGGGCCGTTGCCGATCAGTGTCGCGCCCTTTACCGGATGAGTGATCTTTCCATCTTCAATCATGTAGGCTTCGGCAGTGGAGAATACGAATTTCCCGCTGGTGATGTCCACCTGCCCGCCGCCGAAATTCACCGCGTACAGGCCGTGTTTCACCGAGGCGACGATCTCCTGTGGATCCCTGTCTCCGTTCAGCATGTAGGTGTTGGTCATGCGCGGCATCGGCAGATGCGAGTAGGATTCACGCCGCGCGTTGCCGGTGACCGGCATTCCCATCAGCCGGGCATTCAGGGTATCCTGCAGATACCCTTTCAGGATGCCGTTCTCGATCAGCGTGGTACATTGGGTGGGATTGCCCTCGTCATCCATCTGCAATGAACCGCGCCGTCTGGCCAGTGTGCCGTCGTCCACCACTGTGACGCCCTGTGCCGCGACGCGCTCGCCGATGCGACCTGAAAACGCCGAGCTGCCTTTGCGGTTGAAGTCACCTTCCAGGCCGTGGCCGATCGCCTCGTGCAGCAGGATGCCCGGCCAACCGTTGCCCAGCACCACGGTCATGCTGCCTGCCGGAGCGGGTGCAGCGCCAAGATTGACCGTCGCCTGATGCACCGCTTGCGCGGCATATTTGCGCAGCATCGCATCGTCAAAATAGGCGTAATCGAATCGTCCACCGCCGCCCGCCGATCCTTGTTCGCGCCTGCCGTCGCTCTCGATGATAACCTGCACAGAGAGCCGCACCAAGGGACGGATGTCGGCATTCATCATGCCGTCGCTTCGCGCCACCATCACCACCTCGTATTCGCCCGCGAGGCTGGCCATCACCTGGACAACGCGAGGATCGAGCGCGCGTGCATAGCTTTCGATGCGTTCCAGCAGCGCGACCTTGTCCGCATCCTTGATGCTGGCGATGGGATCATCCGGCAGATAAATCTGACGCCGGGAACCGTGTTTCAGCCCAGATGAACTAATGGATACTTTCTGCGTACCGCCCTGCCTGGCGATCGCACGGGTCGCCTGAGCAGCGCTGTCCAACGCGTTCAGGCTGATGTCATCCGAATAGGCAAAGGCAGTTTTTTCGCCGCTCACCGCGCGCACACCGACACCCTGGTCGATATTGAAACTGCCGGACTTGACGATCCCCTCTTCCAGCGACCAACTCTCGGCGCGGCTGTATTGGAAATACAGATCGGCATAGTCGAGACGGTGTGCCATCATGCTCGCGAACACCTGTTCGAGATTGCCGGAGCTTATCGAATACGGCGCCAGCAGCGACCGCTGGGCGGTGGCAAACAATGTATCGAATGATCTGTTTTGCTGAACGTGTTTCATCAATCGCAGCTGTAAAGAACGCGATGCGTCAGTGCCGGCAGACTTTTGCGCAAACTGGCCTGATAGGAAGGATTGACATCTCCTATCACGACCCCGGAACCGCGCGGCAACCTGTCCAGTATCCTTCCCCACGGATCGACGATCATGCTGTTGCCGTGCGTCTCGCGCCCGCTGACGTGATACCCCCCCTGTGCAGCGGCGATCACATAGGACAGATTTTCGATTGCGCGCGCGCGCACCAGCACTTCCCAGTGCATCTTGCCGGTAGTCTCGGTGAACGCGGAAGGAAGTACGATGATGTCCACATTCTTCATGGAACGGAACAGCTCTGGAAAACGCAAGTCATAACAGACCGCCAACCCGATGCGCCCGAACGGGCTATCAACCACCACGACTTTATTGCCCGGTTCGATGGTCCTTGCTTCGTCAAAACTTTCATTGCCCAGCTCAAGTCCGAACAGATGGATTTTGTCGTAGCGTGCAACTTGCTCGCCATGTTCGTCGAAAATCAGGCAGCTGTTCAGCACCTTGTCCGGCAAACTGGCAACCAGCGGGATCGATCCACCCACCAGCCAGATCTTGTGCTTGCGTGCGGTTTCGCTCAGGAACGACTGTATCGGCCCCTGTCCCGGTTGCTCGCGCACCGCGACCTTGTCCTGTTCGCCCATGCCCATGATCGCGAAGAATTCCGGCAGCACCACCAGGCGCGCGCCCTGTTCAACGGCTTTGGCGATCAGGCGGCGCGCCTCGCTCAGGTTGCCTGCCACATTCGGCCCTGAAGCCATCTGGACGGCAGCGACCTTGAAGGCATTGACCTGCGCGGCTATGCGCTGCTGCGTTGTATCACCTACTGACATTATCCTGTTCCTGTTCGTCGGTTTTGTTCTGTTGCGGCTG
>QJWF01000095.1 GCA_003235435.1 Nitrosomonadales bacterium | reverse complement strand
GAACTGAAAGAAATTGGCGCGCAGATCGTACTTGGCAACACCTTTCATCTTTGGCTGAGACCGGGCCTGGAAGTGATCTCGGCGCATGGCGGATTGCATCGTTTCATGGGCTGGGATGGTCCGATACTCACGGATTCAGGAGGTTTTCAGGTGTTCAGCCTGGGCGAGTTCCGCAAGATCGACGAACAGGGCGTGAAGTTCCAGTCGCCGGTAAATGGCGACAAATTGTTCCTCACACCGGAAGAGTCCATGCATATCCAGCGAGTGCTGAATTCCGATATCGCGATGGTCTTCGATGATTGCACCCCTTACCCTGCAAACGATCGCGAAGCGGCGGATTCGATGCGTTTATCTCTGCGGTGGGCTGTGCGTTCCAAAACTGCACATACCGGTAATCCGAATGCCCTCTTCGGCATCGTGCAAGGCGGGATGTACGAGAATTTGCGCGATGAGTCGCTGGCCGGACTGGTAGACATCGGGTTTGATGGATACGCGATAGGCGGGTTGTCGGTGGGTGAACCGAAAGTAGACATGCTGCGCATCCTTGCCCATACTGCGCCTGAGTTGCCGCAGGATAAACCGCGCTACCTGATGGGGGTCGGCACGCCTGAAGACATCATTGCGGCGGTTGTTCATGGGATAGACATGTTCGATTGCGTGATGCCCACGCGCAACGCGCGCAATGGCATGCTGTTCACCCGTTACGGTGATATCAAGATCAAGAATGCACAATACCGGATGGATATGCGGCCATTGGATGAGCAATGTACATGTTATACCTGCCGTAACTTCACGCGTGCCTATCTGCATCACCTGCACCGCATCGGCGAAATCCTCGGCGCGCGCCTGAATACCATACACAACCTGTTCTATTACCAGTTATTGATGGGAGAGATCCGTGCTGCGATCGAGGTCGATGGATTTTCCGATTTCGTCGCGGCCTTCAATATGAAACGTGGCAGTATGAGTGAGTAGCAACGGCTTCGTGTTAGAATGCCCGCCTTTTGTAATTTCCCGGAGAAAAGCTAATGTTTATCAGTAACGCTTATGCCGAAGGTGCCGCAACTGCACAGGGTGGCGGAATCATGGATTTTCTTCCGCTGATTGCGTTGGTCGCGGTGTTCTATTTTCTGGTGCTGCGTCCTCAAAGCAAGCGTGCAAAGGAGCATAAAACTATGATCGAAGCATTGCAACGTGGTGACGAGGTGGTGACAGTGGGAGGCGAAGTTGGGAGCGTCAACAAGGTGTATGAGCAATATGTTGGTCTGGAGATCGCCGAGAATCTTGTAGTGACTGTGCAAAAGAGCGCGATTCAAAGCGTGCTTCCCAAGGGAACGATCAAATCCATTAAGTGAGATGCCGGGGTCAGGTGTCGGTGAAGGGTCAGCGCTGCGAGCAGATTTTCCTGTCCCGATGACACGAGTCACCGCATCGAGTGCATTAATCTAGAGGTAGTTATGAATCAATATCCATTGTGGAAATATCTGCTGATCCTGGCCGTATTGCTGGCCGGCTTGGTTTACACACTGCCGAATTTCTACGGTGAATCGCCTGCTGTGCAGGTATCCCCGTTGCGCGCCAGTTTGAAAGCGGATGCCGGATTGCTCGAGCGTGTGGGTAAAATCCTGAACACTGCCAGCCTTTTTCCAGAACTGATCGAGCTTGATGGCAACAGTGTCAAAGCGCGTTTTGCAGATACCGACATGCAACTGAAAGCAAAGGATGTGCTGCAAAACCAACTGGGGGAAGACTATGTGGCCGCGCTCAATCTGCTGTCGCGTTCACCTCACTGGTTGAGCAAGCTTAATGCGCTGCCGATGTATCTGGGCCTTGATTTGCGCGGCGGTGTGCATTTTCTGATGCAGGTGGATATGAATGCCGCTTTGAACAAGGCACTGGAGGCAGCTACCGGCGATATTCGCAGTGCAATGCGTGAGCAGAACATTCCATATTCGGGTGTCAGCCGCGATGGGAATGTGCTTATAGTCAAGTTCCGGGATGCAGAGGCGCGCAAAGTAGGAGAGGCAGAGATCAAGCAACGGTTTACCGACTATTTGCTCAATGATATCGACGAAGGTAGCGAATACAAACTGCGCATTACACTAAAACCTGAAGCAGAAAAGCGGATCCAGGATTCAGCTGTACAGCAAAATCTGATCACGCTGCGCAACCGGGTTAATGAATTGGGCGTAGCCGAACCGGTGATCCAGCAACAGGGTGCTGACCGGGTGGTTGTGCAACTGCCTGGCGTCCAGGATACTGCTCGTGCCAAGGACATACTTGGCCGTACCGCCACACTTGAAGTGCGCTTGGTGGATGATACTAGTCAGGCCATTCCTGGAATGGCCGCACCTTTTGGTACCGAGATGTTCAAGGACCGCGCCGGTGGGGAACTGCTGGTTAAGAAACAAGTGGTATTGACCGGCGAGCGTATCAATGATGCACAACCCGGTTTCGACAATCGTACCAGCGAACCGGCAGTACATATCAATCTTGACGGTGTGGGCGCGCGGTTGTTCAAGGAAACAACTCGCGAAAATGTCGGCAAGCGCATGGCGATCATCCTGTTTGAAAAAGGCAGGGGTGAGATTGTCACCGCACCGGTGATACGCGAGGAAATCGGAGGTGGCCGAGTTCAGATCACCGGTCAGATGGACACAGTTGAAGCGCAAAATATCGCATTACTGTTGCGAGCTGGCGCACTGGCGGCGCCCATGGAGATCATAGAGGAGCGCACGGTCGGCCCTAGCCTTGGTGCAGACAATATCACCCGCGGTTTCAATTCCACGAAGATCGGTTTCATCGTGGTCGCATTGTTCATGATCGTTTACTACCTGATGTTCGGTACGATCTCGGTACTGGCGCTTGGGGCGAATCTGCTGTTGCTTGTGGCGTTGCTGTCCATGCTCCAGGCGACGCTGACCTTGCCGGGTATGGCCGGCATCGCGTTGACGCTGGGTATGGCGATCGATGCGAATGTTCTGATCAACGAGCGTATCCGCGAAGAGTTGCGCAACGGGGTTACGCCCCAGGCTGCGATCAATGCCGGATATGACCGTGCATTCGGCACGATCATCGATTCCAATGTGACTACCCTGATCGCCGGGATCGCATTGTTCATGTTCGGATCGGGCCCGATCAAGGGGTTCGCGGTGGTGTTGTGTCTGGGTATCCTGACTTCGATGTTCAGTGCGGTGCTGGTGTCGCGAGCGATGGTGAATTTAATTTACGGGCGCAAGGTGCGGCTCGCAAAAGTAGCGATAGGTTGATAAAGATATGGAATTCTTCAAGATCAAAAACGACATTCCATTCATGAGTTATGGACGTTATACAACTTCCATATCCCTTATTACGTTCCTGTTCGCGGTATTTTTTCTTGCAACAAAAGGACTGAATTTTGGCGTGGATTTTACTGGTGGAACCGTACTGGAAATTCATTACGGTCAGTCCGCAGATCTGCCAAAACTTCGTGAACAACTGGCCACAATGGGGCTGCCGGATGCCCTGGTTCAGAATTTCGGATCCAGTCACGATGTTCTGATCCAGGTGCCGCTCAAGCAGAATCTCGCCGGAGCCAAGTTGAGCGAACAGGTATTGGATACC
>QJWF01000016.1 GCA_003235435.1 Nitrosomonadales bacterium | reverse complement strand
CACTAAATTTTCCCGAATGCTGCCACTCAATAACGTTTGAGCTCAGGCCGCGGCCCGTAAGGGCAGTCGCGCCTGCAGCTAATTGTTGGGCATTGACGTGCTCACTCTTTACTACTCTGGCAATCGACTACGACTCGATCTATCACGCCATGACTGAACTGGTAGGCCCGGTGATATTTTGTTGATGATCCCTGAGGGGCGTCTCGGACTTCTGCCCAAACAGCGTAAAACGGGTGATCTGTGCCAGTAACGACCAGACTAGGAAAAGTTGGATGAAGCTCTACTCCAACGAAGTAACACTGCTCGGTCCTGGTAATCGATACTGGAACTTCGACTTCGGAATAAGCGGATTTCCTCCAGCCTGCGGCGATGCACTCGGAAACTTCTATTGCAGAACGACTGCTGTTGTAGTTCTTTGTAGCGCACCCATTGATGAACACCATGGCACACAGCGTGACAACCGATTTCAGCACGTCACTCTCCATAATGCCCAACTTTAATTATGCGGACCAAATGGTCAGCATATCAATAAATTACAACAAAACCGGACTGCGCTAATCATTTGATTCATTAGGCACCTGTTGATTAAGCGGGTCCGCATATACATTAATTAGACTGACAGTGAAGATGTCTGTTATTGGGACATTTCTGACTATGAGTACCTTCCGTTCTGGCACAGTCTACTTCAGCGGGTCAGTTGGCAGCAATGACCGAGAAATGGTCATCGAAACGCACAAACTTACACTAACGACGTTCCCGATTCATTGCATGGGCAGCTTCGCGATTTGCGTCTTTCATATGTTCTGTAGCGCGTTTATGGCTTCGGACACTCGCTATGCTCGTTTAACGTGCGCTACGCGCATATTAGCCTACGCCGTTAAAGGGAGAGATAAGGTTAGCGGCGCACTTTCTTCATTGCTTGGGCCGCTTCGCGCTTGGCATCCTTCTCCTTCTCGCTCGCTCTTTTATCATGCTGTTTCTTGCCTTTGGCGAGGCCAATCTCGAGTTTGATCAGCCCTTTTTTGTAATGCATATCCAGCGGCATCAGTGTATAGCCGGCACGCCGCACCTTGCCGACGAGTTTGTCGATCTCCTGCTTGTGCAGCAATAGTTTCCGGGTGCGCACCGGATCGGGATGGATGTGCGTGGAAGCATTGAGCAGTGGACTGATGTGCGAGCCGATCAGATACAGCTCGCCATTCTTCTCCATCACGTAGGCCTCCTTGAGCTGCGCGCGCCCAGCGCGGATCGCCTTGACCTCCCAGCCTTCCAGCATGATGCCTGCTTCATATTTATCCTCGATGAAGTAGTCGTGAAAGGCCTTTTTGTTTTGTACGATGCTCATTGATGCCCAACTTAGGTGAGTTTTGCGATGTGTTCGGTTATTCTATCAGTCTTTGGAATCGCAATACCTTATGGTAAACATCCTGGACAAGCAATGGCGTTAGTAGAGAAAACAGTGCTGGTTCCTTACAGCGCGGAACAGATGTTCGATCTGGTGGATGGGGTGGAGGAGTACCCGCAGTTCCTGCCCTGGTGCGGCGGATCAAGCGTCACCGTGCAGGATGAAACCACGGTCCATGCCACGGTTCATATCAATTACCACCATATCAAGCAAAGCTTCACGACGGAAAATGTGCGTACCCCGCACCGCCAAATCGATATCACGCTGCAGCATGGTCCGTTCCGGCATCTCGACGGCTGCTGGCAATTCATCCCTTTGAGTCCAACTGCCTGTAAAATAGAGTTTCGCCTGCACTACGAATTTTCCAGCAAGCTGCTGGAAAAGCTGGTGGGACCGGTGTTCCATTACATTGCAAACAGTTTTGTGGATGCTTTCATCCACCGTGCAGAAAAGGTTTATTCGAAAGCATGAGTGAAAATATTCTTATAGAGGTGGTGTACGCCCTGCCCGGAGAGCAGACATTGCTCAAGCTGCCTGTGACGCCGGGCACGACCGTAGCGGATGCGGTCCAAGCTAGCGGCATCCTGCAGAAATATCCCGAGATTGATCTAACAGTCAACAAGCTGGGAATATTCGGCAAGCTGACCAAGGCCGATACCGTGCTGCGAGACAAGGATCGCATCGAGATCTATCGCCCTTTGATCGCCGATCCCAAGGAAGTGCGCCGCAAGCGCGCGGAAGAAGGTAAGGTCATGAAAAAGGGCGGCGGCGAAGCATGACACCTTCATCAATCTACTGTGCAGTCGAATCGCATTGTCACGTGCTCGTTCGTTCCTCGCTTATCAGTTACGGTATGTCTCGTCGCTCACTGCGCGGCTCCGCGCGCTCCGGCTTGCTCGTTACGATTGCTAAAGGTATCAGCGATGCTTGACTATGATTTGCATTGCCACTCCAACATCTCCGACGGCATGCTTACTCCGACAGAAGTCGTCGAGCGTGCCGCGTCGCGAGGCGTGAAAGTGCTGGCCCTGACCGATCATGACGATATGGATGGTCTGGATGAAGCACGCGACGCAGCGATCCGGCTCGGCATGACCTTCATCAACGGGGTGGAAATTTCAGTGTCATGGCGCAGCCATACCCTGCATGTCGTCGGTTTGGGGATAACTCCTGAATATCCGCCACTGGTCGAAGGCCTGCGCGGTGTGCGCAGTGGACGCGGCCAGCGCGCGCAGAAGATGGCGGACGAACTGGCCAAGGCCGGCATCGGCGGAGCGCTGGAAGGGGCTTATCGTTATGCGAGCAATCCGAACATGATCAGCCGCACGCATTTCGCGCGTTACCTGGTCGAAGCCAGACATTGCAGGGACGTCAGGAGCGTTTTCAACCGGTACCTGGTGAAAGGCAAGCCCGGCTATGTGCCGCATACATGGTCGACTTTGCCCGACGTGATCGGCTGGATACGCGGCAGCGGCGGGATAGCAGTGCTCGCACATCCCGGGCGTTACATGAGCGGGCGCGTCGGCATGGGTAAAAAGACAATGCGCGAACTATTGGTCGAGTTCGTCGAACACGGGGGGCTTGCGATCGAAGTGGTGACCGGCAGTCACACCCCAGAACAGTATGCCGAGTTTGCGCGTTATGCCAGGGAGTTCGGCTTGCTTTGTTCGTGCGGTTCGGATTTTCACGGTCCCGGAGAGAGCTTCCGGGACATGGGGCGGTTGCCGGACTTTCCGCTGGGATGCCGCCCGGTGTGGGAAAGCTGGCAACAGCTTGTCTCCTTGGCGGCAGCCTGATGTCGCAGTTTTTCGCGATACATCCTGATAACCCCAATCCGCGCCTGATCAGGCAGGCGGCGGCAGTGATGCGTGAAGGCGGTGTCGTAGTGTATCCTACCGATTCCTGTTACGCGCTGGGCTGTCATCTGGACGACAGAGATGCCGTTGCGCGTATCCGCCAGATTCGCAAGCTCGACGAGCATCACCACATGACGCTGATGTGCCGTGACCTGTCGGAGATTTCCCGATATGCGCGCGTGGACAACACAAAATTCCGCTTGCTGAAAGCCAGTACACCGGGCAGTTTCACCTTCATTCTGGAGGCGACCAAGGAAGTCCCGAAACGCTTGCAGCACCCCAGGCGCAGCACGATCGGCATGCGCATCCCGGACCACCCGGTGGCACTGGCCTTGCTGGAGGAATTGGGAGAGCCAATATTGAGTACGACGCT
>QJWF01000073.1 GCA_003235435.1 Nitrosomonadales bacterium | reverse complement strand
AACACGCGCCAGGCTTCCTTGGAATTCCAGGTTTCGGTTATGACAGGGATAGGCAGCTTGGTCTGGGAGTTCATGCGAGTTTCCTTAACAGTTACATTTAATACGGACAAAGTGAGTTTGGATAAAACGTTGCCGTCGAATGACGGGAAAACATTACCGCCGGCAAGCGGTAAAACACTGCTGCTGGTTGACGGATCGTCATTCCTGTATCGCGCTTTTCATGCCATGCCGGATCTGCGCAACAGGCAAGGCGAGCCTACCGGTGCGATCTACGGCGTGCTCAACATGCTGCGCAAGCTGCGCCATGATTACCCGGCGGATTATAGCTTGTGCGTTTTCGACGCAAAAGGCAAAACATTCCGCGATGACCTGTACCCGGAATACAAGGCACATCGTCCAGCCATGCCTGATGAACTTTCACAACAGATCGAACCTCTGCATCAGACCATCGCTGCGGCTGGCTGGAACATCCTTACGCAGGAGGGGGTGGAAGCGGACGATGTGATCGCCACGTTGGTTCAACAGGCCGCACATGACGGGGCTCGCAGCATCGTCGCGACCGGTGACAAGGACTTGGCGCAACTGGTAAACGAGCATGTGACCCTGGTAAACACCATGAGCAGTGAGACGCTGGATGTGCCGGGTGTGATGGTGAAGTTCGGCGTGCCGCCGGAACGCATCGTCGATTTCCTGACGCTGGTAGGCGACGCGGTGGACAATGTGCCCGGTGTCGAGAAGGTCGGCCCGAAGACCGCGGTGAAATGGCTGGCCAAATACGGAACGCTGGACAATCTGCTGCAACATACCGATGAGATTACCGGAGTGGTGGGAGAGAATCTGCGCAAGAAGATCGATTGGCTGCCGCTTGCGCGTCGTTTGCTTACAGTGAAAAGCGATGTTCGTCTGCCGAAAGATTATCACGAACTGGTGCCGCCGGCGCCCGACAAAGAAAAGTTGCGCAAGCTTTTCGAGCGCTTCGAATTCAGGAGCTGGCTGCGCGAAATCAACGGGGATACCGCAAAGAGGGTCGGGCAGCAGATGAACGGTTCTAACTCCACACCAGCCGTGCATGGGTCATCCGGAATCGAACCAACACGCACCGATGATGCCGTTTACGAAACCATACTGACAGAAGCGCAGCTCGACGCGTGGCTTGAGAAAATCCTTGCAGCCGAGATAGTCTGTGTAGACACCGAAACGACTGGGCTGGACATGATGAATGCGCAACTGGTCGGGATATCATTCGCGATCCAACCGCACCATGCGGCTTATCTGCCGCTTGCGCATGTTTATCCCGGCGCGCCAGACCAAATCGAACGCTCGCATGCGTTGAGCAAACTCAAACATTGGCTGGAAAGCGATCGGAACCACAAGCTTGGCCAAAACCTCAAATATGACACTCACATCTTCGCCAATCACGGCATCCGGCTTTGCGGTATCCATGATGACACGCTGCTTCAATCCTACGTGCTGGAAAGCCATAAATCGCATGACATGGACAACCTCGCATTGCGCCATCTGAATGTGAAGACCATCAGTTATACCGAAGTTGTGGGCAAGGGAGCGAAACAGCTTTGCTTCGATCAGGTTGATGTCGGTATTGCCACCCGCTATGCAGCCGAGGACGCGGACATCACTCTGCAATTGCATGAAAACTTATCTCCTCAGATCGCCGCGCAGGAAGGATTGGAACGTGTATATCGTGATATCGAATTGCCCAGCATGCATGTGCTATACACCATGGAACGCAATGGTGTATTGCTGGATACTGCGTTGTTGCAGATACAGAGCCGCGAACTGGGTGAAAAACTGGTCGAGCTTGAAGCCAGGGCGCACGAGGCGGCCGGACATCCGTTCAACCTGAATTCGCCAAAGCAGATACAGGAGATTCTTTTCGACAAGCTGGATTTGCCGGTGGTGAAGAAAACCCCGAGCGGCTCTCCGTCCACCGACGAGGAAGTATTGCAGGAACTGGCGCTCGATTATCCGCTGCCCAAAATCCTGCTGGAATATCGCGGCATGGCAAAACTCAAGTCCACCTACACAGACAAATTGCCGCAATCGGTCGATCGCGCGACAGGGCGCGTGCACACCAGCTATTCACAGGCCGTGGCGGTAACTGGACGTCTTGCATCGAATGATCCCAATTTGCAGAATATTCCGATACGCAGTGCCGAAGGCCGGCGCATACGCGAAGCATTTATCGCACCCGCCGGGAGCCGCATCGTGTCGGCCGACTACTCGCAGATCGAATTGCGCATCATGGCGCATTTGTCCGGCGACGAAGGTCTGCTGCGCGCATTTGCCAATAACGAGGACATCCACCGTGCCACCGCCGCAGAGATCTTCATGGTTGTACCGGGCGAAATCAGCAGCGAGCAGCGCCGCTACGCCAAGGTGATCAACTTCGGCCTGATCTATGGCATGTCCGCATTCGGCCTGGCCAAGCAGCTCGGTATCGAGCGCAGTGCCGCTCAAGCCTATATCGAACGTTACTTTACGCGATATCCCGGCGTGAAGAACTACATGGACAGCACCCGCCTACAAGCCAAGGAACAAGGATTTGTCGAGACCGTATTCGGCCGCCGTCTGTGGCTGCCGGAGATCAACAGCAGCAATGGCATGCGCCGCCAGGGTGCAGAGCGCGCCGCGATCAACGCGCCGATGCAGGGCACTGCTGCGGACCTGATCAAAATGGCGATGATCAAAGTGCAGCACTGGCTTGAACAGGAAAAATTGAAATCATTACTCATCATGCAGGTTCACGATGAACTGGTGCTTGAAGTCCCACAAGATGAACTGGATCTGTTAAAGGAAAAACTGCCCAACCTGATGTGCGGGGTGGCGGAATTGAAAGTGCCGTTGCAGGTCGAGCTGGGCGAGGGAAAGAACTGGGACGAGGCCCACTGATATGGCATGAACCTGTGTGATATATGTCACAGAAATCCAATCGGAATGTGATTATTCTGCATCCTTTCTTTGATTGCCGATAAAGAGAATGATATGAGATTGGACAAGCTTGCAATATTCGCCCTGCTGCTTTGGTTGGCAACCATCACAGTATTTGCGTGGTTTTTTATCCGCGGTGTTACTACTGAGGGTTCCGATGGCAGAGCCGCGATCGTGCTGCAGCCGGCCGAACGCGACTTGGTGTTGTCTGAAATGCGCGGGTTGCTGGTCGCGACGCAACAAATACTGGAAGGGGTGAATCAGGGCGACATGCAGCACATCGCCAAGGCTGCGCGTGCGGCCGGGATGGCTGGCGCAGCGGATGTAAACCCGGCATTGATGGCGAAATTGCCCGTCGAGTTCAAGCAACTGGGCATGAGCGTGCACCGGGAAATGGATGACATTGCCAAAGCCGCAGAAGACGGCAAATCGCCGGCGGAAATCCTGCAGATGGCATCGGACACATTGAACAAGTGTGTAGCATGTCATGCCGCATGGCAGATCAAGTCATCGGGCCAGTAATTTTGAAAACCTGATACCGCCCGCAAAACAGACAGCGCCGAAATAAATTACTTTTTGGTCTTTGCACCTTTCTTGGCTGCTGGTTTTTTTGGCTTGCCGGCCGCTGTTTTTCTTGCAGCCGGTTTGGTTGTCCTGGTAACCGTCTTTGTTTTGGCAGAAGCAGTCTTGGGCTCGGCGGATTTTGCTGCCGGCTTGACTTTGGATTTTGCCGCCGTTTTATTGCTGCCGGCTTTCTTGTTGACAGGACCCTTGGCTGCCTTGGCTGCAATCAGTTCGACGGCCTCCTCCAGTGTTACTGCTTCCGGCGTAATTCCCTTGGGCAGCGTAGCGTTGATCTTGCCGTGGCGGACATAAGGACCGTAGCGGCCGCTGCAGATCTCCACGCTGGTGTTGTCGTCCGGGTGGTCGCCTAGAACGCGCAGCACCGTGGAGCCTTCGCGTGCCTGTGCAAGCAAATCCACCGCGCGATCGAGGCTGATGTCGAATATGCTATCGCTGCGCGGGATGGATTTGAACTTGCCATCGTGTCCGATGTAGGGGCCGAATCGGCCGATGTTGACGATGACTTTCTTGCCTGAAGCCGGGTGTGTGCCGAGTTCGCGCGGCAATGAGAGCAGTTTCAAAGCGGTGCTCAAATCGGCCTGTTCCAGTGGCGATTCCTTGGGCCATGACACGCGTTTCGGTTTGGTCTTTTCGCCTTCCACCGCTTCGCCGAGTTGCACGTAGTAGCCATACGGTCCGCGAAGCAGCAGTACTGTCTGGCCGGTCTCGGCGTGCTTGCCAAGCTCGCGCCGCGCGGTGCCATCATCTTCGGCTTCACCGCCCAGACTGCGGGTGTAGTCGCATTCGGGGAATCCGGTGCAGCCGATGAAGCTGCCGCGCTTGCCCAGCCGTTTGGACAGCGGTTTGCCGCATTTGGGGCAAGCCTCACCGATCAGTTCCTGCGTGACGTCCTTGCGTTCTATGGTTTGCTTTTCGGAGACAAGTTTGTTGAAACCCTTCCAGAATTCATCCAGCACCGGTATCCAGTCGCGCTTGCCCTCTGACACTTCGTCCAGCTCGTCCTCGAGGTGCGCGGTAAAACCATAGTCCACATAGCGGGTGAAATGCTCCGTGAGAAACTTGTTGACGATGCGACCGACATCGGTGGGGACAAAGCGTTTTTTGTCCAATACGGCATATTCACGCGCCTGCAGCGTTGAGATGATGGTGGCGTAAGTGGACGGGCGGCCGATGCCGTGCTCTTCAAGGGCCTTGACCAGACTGGCTTCCGAATATCGCGGCGGCGGCTGGGTGAAATGCTGTTCGCCGTACAGCTTGTCGATCGGCAGCACATCGCCTTCGGCCAGCGGCGGCAGCTTGCCGCCCTCTTCCTCGGTCGCGTCATCCACGTCCTCCATATATACGCTGATGAAGCCCGGGAACACCAGCACCTGGCCGTTGGCACGGAACAGCGTGTTGTCGCCGCCCAGCCGTATATCGACGCTGACGGTATCGAAACGTGCCGGGGACATCTGGCATGCAAGAGTGCGTTTCCAGATCATCTCGTACAGGCGCGCCTGATCGGCGGTCAGATGGCCGCGTATGCTGTCCGGGGTGCGCGTTATCGAGGTCGGGCGTATCGCCTCGTGCGATTCCTGCGCGTTCTTGGTCTTGCTCTTGAAGGTCGGCTGGGTGCTTGGAAGATATTCCGACGAAAAATTATCCTTGATGTACTCGCGGATTTCCTGCACCGCTTCCTTCGCCAGCGCAACCGAATCGGTGCGCATGTACGAGATCAGGCCGACCGTCTGGCCGCCGATGTCCACACCCTCATACAGCGACTGGGCGGTGCGCATCGTGCGATCGGCGGTCATGCCCAGCTTGCGTACAGCTTCCTGCTGCAATGTGGATGTGGTGAACGGCGCGGCGGCATAACGCTGTTTGGCTTTCTTCTCGACGCGCACCACCTTGGGGGGCAGCTTGGCATCGCGAAGCTTTGCGTGTATCGCGTCATATTCCGCCTGGCTGGCGATACTGAGTTGTTCCAGCTTCTTGCCCTGGTACTGGAACAACTTTGCGTTGAACGACTGGTGATCCTTGTGGCTTTCCAGATGCACGGTCCAGTATTCCTGGCTCTTGAACGCCTCGATCTCGAGTTCACGCTCGACGATCATTCGCAACGCGGGGCTTTGCACGCGACCTGCGGACAATCCCGGTCGAATCTTGCGCCACAGCAGAGGCGAAAGATTGAAGCCGACCAGGTAATCGAGCGCACGCCTTGCCTGTTGCGCGTTTACCAGGGACTGCGAAATTTCGCGCGGATGCGCGACCGCTTCACGCACCGCCGACTGAGTGATCTCATAGAACACCACGCGTTGCAGGTGCTTGCCTTTCAGGCCGCGCTTGGCTTTGAGCAACTCGGCAATGTGCCAGGCAATGGCCTCTCCTTCCCGGTCAGGGTCGGGTGCCAGAAAGATGTTGTCTGCTGAAGCGGCGGCCCTGGCAATCGCATCCATATGCTTGCTGTTGCGCGCGATAGTTTCGTACTTCATCGCGAAGCCATTGTCGGGATCGACAGCGCCGGATTTCGGGACCAAATCGCGCACATGCCCGTATGAAGCAAGTATTTCGAAATTCTTGCCAAGGTATTTTTGCAGTGTTTTGGCCTTGGCCGGTGATTCGACGATCAGAAGATTGGTTGCCATGCGTGTGATGTCAGTGTCAATGTAATTGCGCGAATTGAAGCGGAGTAAGCAACTCTTCGATCAGAAGCTGATCAAGGTCATGATGGCGGTTCCACAGCACCATTAGCATGACCAATTTGAGCTTATCCAAAGCAAGGTTTTCATGCTGAAGCGCAACAGCGTGGTCTACTATCATTTCGCGCTCGACAGCAGAAATCAGGTGTTGCTGTTCGGCGAATAACAGAAATTGGCGCGCTTCATAACTGATGCGTTGGCACTCAAGCTCAGCAAAATGACGCTGCCCTGTGTTCTCGAGCCGGGAGGGATAGCATTCCGTATTCTGCTGTTGCAGCGCGGATAACCAAGTCAGTGCTTCGCTGATGTCATCGTCTTCGAACCCGGCTGCGGAAAGCTTGCGCTCCAGCTTGTCCGTTTCGGGATAACTGTCTGCATCGAAGTAATTTTCAAACAGAAACATCAAAATTTCGAACATGATTTGCGTGGTTTTATTGAATTCGTTGATAAAGTCCGCCGGGCAATGTGCTTATAAGCCCTTCCAGTTCGAGTGCCAACAGCATGGCGGATAGCTCGGCTACCGTCAAGCCACTGCGCGCGCTCAATGTGTCTATATCCGCCGGATCGAAACCAATATGATCCAGCAGTGCCAAATCTTTTTTCCGTTCGTCTGAGCCCATATCTGCAGGGTTATGAACAAGTCTTGGGCGCAGGCCATTGAACTCCTCCAGAATATCTTGTGCTGTCTCGACCAGCTTCGCACCCTGTTTGATGAGAGAATGCGACCCTTTGCTTTGCGGAGCGTGTATCGAACCGGGTATGGCGAACACCTCCCTGCCCTGTTCCAGGGCCAAACGGGCGGTGATCAGTGAACCGCTTTGCAAACCCGCTTCCACAACCAGGCAACCTGCACTCATGCCGCTGATAATGCGATTGCGTCGCGGAAAATTGGCGGCCAGCGGCGGGGTGCCTAGCGGAAATTCAGAAATCAGGGCGCCCTGTTGTGCGAGCGCGTGTGCGAGATCGCGATTTGCCGCAGGATAGACTTTGTCTAATCCGGTCCCGACAATCGCAATACTGCTGCCCTGACCTTTAAGCGCGCCTCGGTGTGCTGCGGCATCGATGCCGTGAGCCATGCCGCTTATGATGCACATGCCGGCATCGCTCAGCGTTTTTGCGAAAGCCTCTGCGTTTCCGATGCCTTGCGGGGTGGCATTACGGCTGCCGACCACGGCCAGCGCAGTACGGTTGAGCAGGTCGGGCCGGCCTTTTACATATAGCAACAGCGGCGGGTCGGGGATGTTCAGCAATGCCCGAGGGTAGTCATCGTCAGCAAGGGTGAAGATGTGATTGCTCGAATCTTCCAACCATGCCAGAGTTGGAGCAATGGCGTCTTTAGCGATCCCCGCACTGATCTCGGCAGCGACTTCGGGTTTGACAAACGATTTCAGCGAACTGATCGAGGCGGAGATGACCGCTTCGGGAGAGCCGAACTCCTTTAGCATGCGTCGCGCGCTTTCGCCGCCCAAACCCCGTGTCAGACTGAGAGTCAGCCAGGCCTTGAGGGAGACATCAACGACCATCCGCATATTCCAATTCCTGATAGGAAGGAGCACAAGGCGGCGAAGATGAGGTGACGAAAACAGTACATTTTGTACGGCTAGGAACCGAATACGAAGCCAACACAGTGATCGCTTCTATCAGGAGTTGGAATTAGGGATTTTGCGCGCGGTCCAGCAATTGCACCGGCAGTTTTGTTTGCATGACCAGCGCGTAGGATACTTTGTCGAACACGCGGAACACGAACGCCAAGCCATAGCGCTCATCAGGCAGGGTGTAACTTTTGCCCTCGCTTTTTACCACTTCACCCTTGTGATACAGGGCCAGCACATGGCCTATTTCCACGCCATCGCGCGCACCCTTGCTCAGCGTTATTGCAGTATTCTGTCCTGCCTGGGATACCCCTCCATATACAGAAATTACCCTCGCGGAAATGTTTCTTTCCGGTGCTCGCGGCAGGTAGTTGGTGGCAGTCTCTATTGATGGCACAACCAGGCGATCACCTTGGTGTGTTTCCTGAACAGAATGCGTGATCGATACTGTGCTGATGTCGCCAAAATGTGTAACTTCGGCGTTGCCCAAGTAAATAGCCTCGATGCCCAGCAACTCGCCGCTTTCCGGATCAATGAATTTCTTGCCGGGACGGTAGATTTGCCATTTGTCGCCCATATTCGAAGTCAGGCCTTTTGCAAAACAGGTATCTCCTTCTCCGAGAATAACGCGGCCTTCGCGGGCGCCTATCAGCGCTGGTGCTTCCTTCAAGGCGTCATCATCGACGACCAGTGGACGGCTAAGGAACGGCGCGATGGCAGCGACCGGAATGCTTGGGATGGCATCGTGTGAACTGATGTCCTCACGCACTCTGGGAGAAAGCCTTACCGCGCCACTCCCGTCGCGCGTGGCTTGCGCCCCGGTCATTCCCATTTCATTGATGCGCAATGTGCCGCTGCTGCGGTCGAGATAGACCACATCTCCGGGGTAGATCCAGTGCGGGTCTTTGATCGTTTCCTTGTTGAGGCCCCAGATATACGGCCACTTCCAAGGGTCCTCGTAAAATTTTTCGGAAATGTCCCAAAGCGTGTCTCCTTTGACAACGACATATCGGCTAGGGGCGTCAGGACGGATTTGAAGCTGTTCGGCGCTGGCCAAGAGGGGCAACAAAAAGCAAATCAACGATATAATCTTGCGCATTGGAAGCTCCGATACAGCCAGTATTATTTTAAGGACACGTACATTGCGGCGTTGCGCCAAATTCTGCATCTTGTCCTGTAAATTAGCAAGCATAAATCTGTTTCCTCATGGAAGAGTCACGAATGGCAATCCTGAAAATTTTGCAGTATCCAGATGAACGGCTGCACAAAATTGCCAAGCCGGTGGAGCATGTCGATGAATCCATACGCAAGCTTGTACGCGAAATGGCTGAGACCATGTATGCCGCTCCCGGGATAGGTTTGGCAGCGACCCAGGTGGATGTTCACAAGCAGGTCATCGTGCTGGATGTTTCTGAAACACATGATCAATTGCGGGTATTCATCAACCCGGAGATCGTCGCCAGCAGCGGCGAAGAGGAATGCGAAGAGGGTTGCCTGTCAGTCCCGGGGATATATGAAACGGTTCGACGCGCCGCAAAAGTCACAGTGCGCGCCCTTGACGAAAAGGGCGAGCCATTCATGCTGGAAGCAGAAGGCTTGCTGGCAGTATGCGTACAGCACGAGATGGATCACCTGCTCGGCAAGGTGTTCGTGGAATATCTTTCACAACTCAAGCAGACCCGTATTCGGACAAAACTAAAAAAACGTTTACGTGAGACCATGTAGGCCCACTCTGCTTGTAGAGTTGAGCAGAATTTCACCGGAATTATTCCATTATGAAAATAATCTTTGCCGGCACGCCTCAGTTTGCGGCTAGCGCGTTGGCGTCGTTGCACAAAGAACATCAAGTGGTTGCTGTGTTGACCCAGCCGGACCGTCCGGCCGGACGAGGCTTGAAACTCACATTCAGTGCGGTTAAGCAGTTGGCGCTGCAATACGGGCTTGCTGTTCTGCAGCCGCCGAGTTTAAGGTCCGCAGAAATTCAGCGAGAGATCGCCGAGCTTGCTGCAGATGTGATGGTGGTTGCGGCCTATGGTTTGATACTGCCTAAAGCAGTGCTTCAAATGCCTCGACATGGCTGTTTGAACATACATGCCTCCCTGTTGCCACGCTGGCGCGGTGCGGCGCCAATTCAGCGGGCTATTCAGGCCGGCGATGCCGAGACCGGTATTACGATCATGCAAATGGACGAGGGATTGGATACCGGTGACATGCTATTGCAGTGCGCCTGCCCGATCGCTAAAACCGACACTGCACAAACACTGCAGGACAAGTTGGCTGCAATCGGAGCGAATTGCATCCTTGAAACACTGAGTCTCATTCAAAAAAAGCTTTTGGTGCCGGTCAGTCAGGACGAAGGCAAGGCATGTTACGCCACCAAATTGCTCAAGAGCGAAGCCCGCATTGACTGGAATCAAGATGCCCGGCTGATCGAGCGCACGGTACGCGCCTTCAATCCTTTTCCTGTCTGCTATGCAGAATTGAATGGAACAACAATCAAGATATGGCAGGCGGCGCTGTCTGTTGGCCAGAAAGGTGATCCGGGGAAAGTGATCGCGGTGGATAAAAGTGGCATTACCGTTGGTTGCGGCAAAAACGCATTGCGGCTTGAAATGCTGCAGCGTCCCGGCGGCAAGCCCCATTCCGCCGTACAGTTCATGCAAGCCATGCCGGTCAGGGTTGGCGACAGTTTTCTTGTGGCATAGATGGGTGCCTTTAAGTGCAGTTCGTCCAGATAACCGCCGGCAACGCCGTTCAGCAAGTGCTGGCCAACGGGCGCAATCTTAACCAGGTGTTGGAGGAATCGCTGCGCGGCAGGAAGGATTGGACGCATGCGCAACGGGCAGCTCTGCAGGATCTGAGTTATGGCACGCTGCGCTTTTTCGGTCAACTGCAGGCAATACTGGATATGCTCTTGCACAAACCATTGCATGATGATCGCGTTCGCTGCTTGCTGCTGGTTGCACTATATCAATTGCAGTACAGCAAAACGGCACCACATGCGGTGGTCGATCACGCGGTACGCGCTGCCCATACTCTGAATTCGCGCATCAGCGGTCTGGTGAACGCCCTGCTGCGCAATTTTCTGCGCAACCAGCCGATACTGCTTGTTCAGGCGGCACAGCTTCCGGAAGGGAGATACAGTTATCCGCAGTGGTGGATAGACGAGCTGCACGCTCAATACGGCGCACGCGGTCCGGCGCTGCTCGAAGCGGGCAACCGGCATCCGCCGATGACATTGCGGGTCAACAGGCGGCGCATTTCTGCCGAGGATTATCTTGCATTGCTTGCACAGCAAGATATGTCAGCAAAGGTCATCGAACCCGACGCTTTGTTGCTGGATAAACCGGTTGCGGTGGACAGATTGCCTGGATTCACTGCTGGATTGGTCTCGGTTCAGGATGCAGGTGCCCAATATGCAGCGCGTCTGCTGGATGTGTACGAAGGGATGCGTGTGCTGGATGCCTGTGCAGCGCCGGGCGGAAAGACGGCACATATCCTTGAGCTTGCATCGGCGGAAATTTTGGCGCTGGACAAGGACGAAAAGCGTTTGCAACTTGTTGCGAAAAATTTGCAGCGCCTGAGACTATCAGCCCGGCTGGCAGTCGGTGATGCAGCGCAGCCGAAAAATTGGTGGGATGGAAGAAGTTTCCAGCGTATTCTGGCCGATGTGCCTTGCTCTGCCTCAGGCGTGGTTCGCCGGCATCCTGATGTCAAGTGGTTGCGCCGTCGCGCCGATATTTCAGGTTTCGCCGAGCAGCAACTTGGAATCCTGAGCTCATTGTGGCGACTGATGGAGCAAGATGGTAAATTGCTCTATGCCACCTGTTCGGTGTTTCAACAGGAGAACGATCAGCTCATCACTGCATTTCTTGGGCAACAGCCGGATGCGCTTCGATTACCGGTGATTTTGCCTGGACGAAGCGAAGGACAATTGTTGCGCGATGAACAGCATGACGGTTTCTTTTATGCATTGCTGCAAAA
>QJWF01000056.1 GCA_003235435.1 Nitrosomonadales bacterium | reverse complement strand
GGGCCCCTGAAGCGAAGTATGTCCCGCGGCTTCATGGTTTCGAACACGTGCCGGGTAAATTCTCCGCCCGCGATATTGCGGATGTGCAATTCCAGAAATTCGTCGTCATGCGGCGCATTCGCCAGGGAAAAACTGCGCGACTTTTGGTCTTTCAGGAGTATGTCGATGTATTGTCCTGCCATGAACTGCAGGCGCTCATTGGCTGGCAGCTTTAGCGAGAGCACCATCACATCGGGTGCGGGTCTGTGCATTTCCTGCACGCGGCAAGGCAGAGTCTTCACTGGGATGTCATTGATCGCGTTTACTTCGCGGCACTCGATAATGAGGTCAGAAAGCGGTTTTGCGCAGCAGAACAAAGCCATGCCCGCGATTTTCTCCATGTCTGTAAGGGTGCTGTCCTGATGCTTGCCATAGTCTACCTTGCCTTGCAGCACTTTGCCCTTGCAGGTTCCGCAAACGCCGTCACGGCAACTGTACGGAAGCACGTAACCGTGTCTGATGGCTGCTTCGAGGATGGTCTCATGTGGTTCAATCGGAAAGCTGTGGCCGCTGGGCTGGATAGTTGTTTGAAAAGCCATGTTGAAAATTGCTGGATGCGCGAAAGGTCTGATTTTAACGCATAATCCCTTCATGAAAAGATTATTGATCGTCGGCAGCGGTGATGTGGCATTGCGCGCCATCCCGTTGCTGGCATACCGCCATCGGGTATATGCGCTGGTGCGCAATCCGGGCTACTGCGAAAAATTGCGCGCATTGGGAGCAACGCCGGTACTTGGAGATCTGGATGATCGCTCGCGTCTGTCGCGTATTGTAGGTCTTGCCGATGCAGTGCTACACCTGGCGCCGCCACCCAATACAGGGCTGCGCGATACGCGAACCCGCAATCTGCTTGCCATCCTGTCGCAAGGCCGATTACCCGGACGGCTTGTTTACATCAGCACCAGCGGTGTATACGGTGATTGCGGAGGCGCTTGGGTGGGCGAGACCCATCCGCTCAACTCGACTTCGCCCCGTTCACAACGGCGCGTGGATGCCGAGATACAGGTGCGCAACTGGGCAAGACGAAATCGGGTGAATGCATGCATCCTGCGCGTGCCCGGCATCTACGCCGCGGATCGCTTGCCACTGGGCCGGCTCCAGCAAGGCACGCCGGCTATCATCGACAGCGAGGATAGCTATACCAACCATGTCCATGCAGATGATCTTGCGCGCATCTGTGTCTCCGCATTGCGTTATGGGAAACCCTGCCGGGTATATCACGCCAATGACGATAGCCATTTGAAGATGGGCGAATATTTCGATAGTGTGTCCGATGCGTTCGGGCTGCCTCATGTGCCGCGCATCAGCCGCGCAGACGCGCAGCATGAGCTGTCGCCGATGCTGCTGTCGTTCATGAACGAATCGCGCCGCTTGATCAACACGCGCATGAAGCAGGAATTGAAAGTGGTGCTACGTTATCCGACGGTGGCGGATACGTTGAGATGCTTGTGAATAACACTTCAGATCTTCTTCTCGTGATGACCGCCAAATTCAAGGCGCATTGCCGACAGCAGTTTGTCAGCGTAATCCGTTTCGCCGCGCGAAGAGAAGCGGTTGAAAAGCGCGGCTGTCAATACCGGAGCAGGTGAACCAGATTCTATCGCCGCGATACTGGTCCAGCGCCCCTCACCTGAATCGGATACTCGTCCTTTGAAATTGCTCAGGCTGGCATCCACACGCAAGGCATGCGCTGTCAGGTCGAGCAGCCATGAACCCACCACGCTGCCTCGCCGCCATAGTTCGGCAACCTCGGCCACATCAATGTCGTAGTGAAATGCTCCCGGTTCCCTGAGCGGCGTAGATTCAGCGTCTGCCTGATGAGAGCTACTGCCGGCATTGGCGTGGTGCAACAAATTAAAACCCTCTGCATAAGCCGCCATCAGTCCATATTCAATACCGTTGTGCACCATCTTGACAAAGTGTCCGGCTCCCGCCGGTCCGCAATGCAGATAGCCGTGTTCGGCGCTGGACGGAGGGCCGCTGCGTCCATCAGTGCGCGAAGCCGACTCGACGCCAGGCGAGAGCGAGGCAAAGATCGGTTGCAGATGGGATACTGCATTTTTGTCTCCGCCGATCATCATGCAGTAACCTCGTTCCAGCCCCCAAATTCCGCCGCTTACGCCGACATCGATATAATGGATGGAACGCATGGCCAGTTGTCCGGCCCGTACGATGTCATCCTTGTAGTAGGAGTTTCCTCCATCGATGACAATGTCTCCAGATTCAAGCTGGGGCATCAGTTCGGCGATACTGGCATCCACTGCTGCGGCAGGCAGCATCAGCCAAATCGCCCGCGGCTTGCTCAACTTGCTCAGAAATTCCTGCGCACTGCCGGTTGGTGTCGCGCCTTCTTTTTTCAGCGCAAGCACCGCGTCTTTGTTGCGGTCGTACACGACGCACTGGTGACCGGCTCGCTGCAATCTTTTCACCATGTTTGCCCCCATCCGCCCCAACCCTATCATCCCGATTTGCATTTTTTCCCCTGTCAATTATTCGTAAGTATTCCCGTGGGAAAGGCGGCATGATCGATGTGCCACTCAGCCCCCATTATCCTTGCGGCAGGCAATGCAATGCCTTGCGCGATCCGCTGTAACGCCACACGCTTTGTTGCTCCCGCGACCAGAAATATTTTCTCTCTCGCGCTATTCAATGTGCCCAGGCCCAGTGAAACGCGCTCGGACGGGAATTTGGGCGCATTGAATATCGGAACGACTATCTCCTTCAGTTCCGTTCCCGGATTTTCGGGAAACAGACTGGCGGTATGCCCGTCCTCGCCCATGCCCAACAGCACCAGATCGAACGGAAGCACATGGTCAAGACATGCAGCATATTCCATGGCGGATATCCTCGCTCCTTGTTCGGCCGGAATCGCATGTACATTGGCTGATGGAATGGGAACATGATCGAGCAAAGTCTTTTTAGCCATGCTGTCATTGCGTTGTTTGTCACCGTAAGGCAGGCAACGTTCGTCGCCAAAATAGACATGCACATGTAGCCAATCGAGAGGCATTTCGCGTAATATTTCATAACATCGGCGCGGTGTATCGCCGCCTGCAAGGACAACGCGGAACAAGCCGCGCTTTTCTATGGCATTTGCCGATATCTGTGCAATGCGCCGCGCGACAGACATACTGAGTTCTTCCAGATTGCCATGGATCACGACAGTTAACGCATTGGCCAATCTCATGCCGTCTCTGCTGTGCAGCAAGTCGTGTTATGCGAAGAATGCCATGGCTTCAAGATATCTGTCACTCCAGAAGTAAACACTCGTTGTTAACCAGCAGATGGAGAAATCAGCACCTCAAAATCCCGTCCTTCCCAGTTCGAACTGTCATGCCAGTAAAAAGTGAATTGGATTGATTCTCCGGCTTTGAGAGCGGCAACAGGAAGTTCGGTTGTCCATACGTCAAGTCCGGTATCCCTGGTCTCACTATCCCGGGGATCTTTCCAGCCGTTGATACCCCAGTGCACGCGCGCGCGCGACCTGAGCGCAATAGTAAATCTATCTCCCTGCTTTATGTGACGCGGGCGATATCGCGGGCCCCAGATATCATGGGTTATCTCGGGCCGCACGCCCTGATAGCGATTCCATGTCGCAACCGGCCT
>QJWF01000232.1 GCA_003235435.1 Nitrosomonadales bacterium | reverse complement strand
GATGACCGACGTTGCCCTTGATCCCTATACCAGCCACGGGCAGGACGGGTTGATCGACGATAGCGGCTATGTGCTCAACGACGAAACCGTGGCAGTGCTGGTTAGGCAGGCGCAGACTCATGCTGACGCAGGTGCAGATATTGTCGCGCCATCCGACATGATGGACGGGCGCATCGGCGCGGTGCGCGCAGCACTGGATGCCAACAGGCGCATCCATACGCGAATCATGGCCTATTCAGCCAAATATGCCTCCAGCTTCTACGGTCCATTTCGTGATGCGGTCGGCTCAAGTGGAAATTTGGGTTCCGGCAACAAATACACCTATCAGATGGACCCTGGCAATTCTGACGAAGCGTTGTGGGAAGTCGGCCTCGATTTGCAGGAAGGTGCGGATATGGTTATGGTCAAACCAGGTATGCCTTATCTGGATATTGTTCGGCGAATCAAGGATGAGTTCAAGGCTCCCACCTTCGTGTACCAGGTCAGCGGCGAGTATGCGATGTTGAAAGCGGCCGCGCAAAACGGCTGGCTGAATGAACAAGCTTGCGTTCTGGAAGCTTTGTTATCGTTCAAGCGTGCAGGTGCGGACGGAATTCTTACTTATTTCGCACTGGATGCCGCACGTTGGTTGAAATCAGGCGGCTAACAAAGCTTCTACAGCATTGATGTCCGCGTGTGTTGAGGGTTTTCGGCTGCCGCTGAATCGGGCGTTTTCCGGAAGCAGGACCAGATGGGTCTGCACGCCTGAATTTCCGACCAGCGTGTAACTCGGTACTGTCTCCTCGTGTCCGCCCAAGTGGACCTTCCATTCACCATCCTCAAATACAATGTTGTGTTTGAGGAGGAACAACAGTACTGCCTTTTCATCATCATTGAACAGCATCAGGTTGATATCCGACTGTTCGCCTGCTGTCCCGTCCAATACTGAACCGGTCAGATAAGGATGAAATTCCGCCAGCATCCGCATTCTGGATAGGGCCTCTTCGCGCAGTTTCCGCAATATGCCGGGGTGGCTTTTACTTTGATACAGGCTGCGAAAACTTTGAAGCGCGATATTTATTTCCTCGTTACTTGGCAGATGCTGCGTATCGCTTGCCCCTAATTGCTTGGCGGCTTTGCGTTTTGCGTGGGCGTGATCTGTTATGCCACTTTCCGCCATCAATTTGGCTGCCAGGTGCGCGAGTTGCTCACGCATCAAATCACGTCTCAGAGTGTGTTCCTTGGTCATGTGATGGTTCAGAGCAGCTGATCCTTGACGGAGTCGGACGGTTTTATTTCTTCAATTGGTGCTGGCATCGCAAGCTCGGGCGGGGCGTTTTCCTGATAAAAATATTCGACCCTGGGACTGCTATCGTCACGAAAGCCTTCTTCATTGATGTGCACTGCGACCATATTGTCAGGCATTGTATAAACGGCTTCCGGTACATCCTTGAGCGCTTTTTCCATATAGCTCATCCAAATCGGCAAGGCCGCTCCCCCTCCTGTTTCCCTGTCGCCCAAACTGCGCGGCTGATCATAGCCCATCCATGCTATGCCGACCACGGTCGGATGAAAGCCGCAAAACCATGCATCTATCGAGTCGTTGGTGGTTCCGGTTTTTCCTGCCAGATCCTGACGGCCCAGTTGCATGGCGCGAATTCCCGTGCCATGCTTGACAACATCTTGCAACATGCTGACCATTGTGTAGGCATTGCGCACATCGATGACTTGTCTTGCAGAGATTCCTGCTATTTCTGGGGAAGCTTTGCTTATCACATTTCCTTGTGCATCCTCTATGCGCTGGATGAAGTATGGCTCTACAAAAAAACCACCGTTGGCAAAAACTGAATATCCCGTGAGCATTTGCATTGGCGTCACCGAGCCTGCCCCCAGAGCCATGGTCAGATATGCCGGATATTTTGTCGGATCGAAGCCGAATTGGGAAATGTAGTCCCTGGCATATTGAGGAGTGATCGATTGCAGGATGCGGATCGAAACAAGATTTTTGGATTTTATCAAGGCTTGGCGCATACGCATCGGACCTTCGAATGATCCGTCGTAGTTCTTGGGTTCCCAGGGCTCATTTCCGGTCTGCTGTGCATCGAATATCAATGGAGCGTCATTGATTACGGTGGAGGGTGTGAAGCCTTTTTCCAGTGCGGCTGAATAAATGAAAGGCTTGAAGCTCGATCCTGGCTGGCGCCAAGCCTGGGTGATGTGATTGAACTGATTGTTGTTAAAATCGAAGCCTCCGACAAGCGAGTAGATAGCCCCGTCGCGGGGGCTTCCGGAAACAAAAGCAGCCTCGACTTGGGGAAGCTGGCTTATTTGCCAAACGCCCATCTCATCCTTTTGAAGTCTGATCAACGATCCAACATTGATACGCTGGGTCAAGGCGACCTTTTTGTTCAAAGCCTGTTGCACGAAGTTCAGCGGTTCGCCGGTGATTTCGGCAATCTCTCCGCCCCTGCAGTAAGCTTTTATCAGCTTGGGCGTTGCCTCAAGAACCACGGCAGGTATCAAATCGTCTCCGTCAGTGACATCGAGCAAGGCCTCCTCCAGTTGTTCTGCGCTGTAACTTGCGCTTGAACTGCCTGAGGGTAAATCGATAAATCCTTCCGGACCCCGGTACCCGTGGCGACGGTCGTATTCGAGCACGCCCTTGCGCACCGCCTGGTATGCCGCGAGTTGATCCTTTTCTCGGATTGTAGTGTAGACCTTTAGGCCCAGAGTGTAGGTATCATCCTGAAATTTTTCATAAACAGACTGGCGTACCATTTCAGCAAAATAATCCGATTTGACCCTGTATTCCTGACTTCCCCGCATTACCGCTATGGGTTGCTGTTGAGCGAGTTGGAATTGTTCGTCATCAATGAAATGCAGCTCGTGCATACGCCGTAAAACATAAAGTTGGCGAACTTTGGCTCGCTGCGGGTTGACCGCCGGATTGTACAAGGAGGGAGCCTTGGGCAAACCTGCCAGGACTGCAACTTCGGCAATTGTGAGTTGATTTAGAGGTTTGCCAAAGTAAACCTGAGCTGCGGCTGCGAAACCATAGGCGCGCTGACCCAGAAAAATCTGATTGATGTAAAGTTGCAGGATCTCATCCTTGGTCAAACTATGTTCGATTTTGAATGTGAGCAGCACTTCATTGAATTTGCGTGAAAGAGTCTTTTCCCTGGTAAGAAAAAAGTTGCGCGCGACCTGCATGGTGATTGTGCTGGCTCCCTGTTTAACTCCACCTGAAGTGAAGTTGGAGATTGCTGCTCGCAGTACCCCAAAGTAATCCACACCGCCATGCTCATAAAATCTGTCATCTTCGGCAGCCAGAATAGCTTGTTTCATGATTTCTGGGACTTCAGAGATTTGAACCAGCGCACGACGCTCCTCGCCGAATTCCCCGAGCAGCGACCCCTCCTTGCTATATATTCTCAGAGGGATTTTTGGACGGTAGTCTGTGAGTACTTCCAAGGAAGGCAGTCCCGGGTATGCCAACATGGCTGCCAATCCAAGCAAAATTGCCGGAAATAGCAACAAGGTTAGGGCGATAAGAATGGTGTAGGACCAGCGACGGGGAATCATGAGCAGTTGTCCGGAGATTGGAATCAATGATAATGTGGGTGAAATTATATCGGCACTTTGAGCATAAATAACACCCTAAAAATAGCTTTACACCTTTTGGAGTTATTGCTAGGATTTAAACCACTTTATACGAATATGGCGCTAACCTGTATATGCTCAAGGTAAATTTCGACATACCCCTTGATTTTTTGCGAGCATCTACGCCCCCCATGATAGGCGTAGACATCAGCACATCATCAATCAAGATGGTTGAATTAAGTGAGACGCCCAAAAAGGATGGTTACGTTGTTGAACGATATGCGATAGAGGTTCTGCCTAAAGATGCCGTAAGTGATGGCAACATCAATAATCTCGATGCGGTTTCTGAAACATTGCAGCGCGCCCTGAAGAGGTTGGGTTCCCGTATCAGGAACGCAGCACTGGCACTTCCTGCTGCAGCTGTGATTACAAAAAAAATCCTATTGCCAGCTGGCATGCGCGAAGAGGACCTTGAATATCAAGTCGAATCTGAAGCAAATCAGTATATCCCGTTCGCCCTGGAAGAAGTAAATCTTGATTTCCAGGTAATAGGACCCGCTCCAGGGAATGCCGAGGAAATGGAGGTGCTGCTGGCAGCTTCCCGCAAGGCAAATGTCGAGGATCGGGTCGCGGCATGCCAGGCATCGGGAATCAAAGCGCTGGTTATGGATGTCGAGCCTTTTGCGGCCGAAATGGCATTTGAACAAATACGCCTGCAGCTGCCTGACGGCGCTCTGGATAAATGCGTGGCTCTGGTCGACATCGGTGCCAGTGTCATGAACGTCAATGTTTTGCGAAATGGGCAGTCTGTATATTCCAGAGACCAGCAGGTGGGCGGTGATCAGTTGACTCAGCAGATCCAGTCTGCATTTGGATTGTCTGCAACCGAAGCTGAGGCGGGTAAGCGCAATGGAGGCTTGCCGGTAAATTATGAAAGTGACGTACTGACTCCTTTTCGAGAAAACGTTGTGATGGAAATAGCCCGCGCGCTGCAATTTTTCTTTGCTTCTTCGCAATATAACGAAGTGGATTACATTGTGCTGTCAGGTGGATGCGCGGCATTGCCGGGACTTGACGACGCAGTGGCGACAAGAACCCAAGTGAGTACCATGGTGGCAAATCCCTTCGCATTGATGACCCTTTCAAGCAGAATCAAGCCCAGGCAATTGCAAGCGGATGCACCTTCTTTGATTATTGCCTGTGGCCTTGCCATGCGGAGATTTGACCCGTCATGATGCGCATAAATTTGTTGCCGCATCGGGCTGAAAAGCGGCACGCACGTCAAGTTCAATTTATAGCATTCAGCGTGATTTCTATAGTGCTGGGTGGATTGTTGGTGGGGTTTGTGCAGGTGGCGATCGGCACCCAGATTTCATATCAGGAAAGACGAAATACTTATTTGAAACAGGAAACAGCGATACTGGACAAACAGATCGCAGAGATCAAGAAGCTGCGCGAGCAAACACAGTCCTTGCTGGCACGCAAGAATGTAGTTGAAAGTCTGCAAAGCACACGGTCGGATGTAGTGCACCTGTTGGACCAGATGTTGCGTATTTTGCCCGACGGCGTATATCTCAAGACACTTAAACAGACCGGCAATAGAATTGAGTTGGTCGGATATTCACAGTCCAATGCACGCATTTCGACATTGATGCGCGCAATAGAAGACTCTCCTTGGCTAGACACGCCTGTATTGATAGAGATTCACTCTTCCACGGTGGGGGGGACCCGACTCAGCGAGTTTAAGTTGAATTTCAATTTATCCAAGACGGCAGTTGCGGCCACCCCCCCGCCGCCGGCAAACCCCGTCAAGGCAAATAATTAGGTGTCATGATGAATTTTAATGACCTAAAGAATCTTAACCCGAAAACACCTGGAGCATGGCCTTGGCCGGCAAAAATCATTGCCTTCGTGATAATGTTTATCATAGTGGTTCTGGCTGGCGCGGTGTTTCTTTGGCAAGACCAATGGGAAACCTTAGGCAGGGTGCAGGCTGAAGAAGAAAAACTAAAAGAGAATTTCCTGATAAAAAAGAAACAGGCAATCAATCTGGATTTAATCAAAAAGCAGCTCACAGAAACTCAGGAATCATTCGGCGCACTGCTCAAGCAACTGCCAAGCAAATCGGAAATGGATGCATTGCTGACTGATATCAACCAGGCCGGATTGGGAAGAGGTTTGCAGTTCGATCTTTTCAAGCCCGGAGCGGAAAAGGTGAATGGATCTTTTACCGAACAACCGATCGCCATAAAGGTGACGGGAAACTATGACGACCTTGGAAGATTCGCCGGAGACATCGCAATGTTGCCGCGAATCGTTACTCTTAATGATATATCCATTAAGCCGCTAAAAGACAATTTGGCGATGGACGCTACGGCAAAGACTTTTCGCTACCTTGACGAAGAGGAACTGGCAGCTCAGAAGAAACAAAGCGCACAGAAAAAAACGGCGAAGAAAAAATAATGAGGTTGATATTTATCATCTTGATTTCACTGTTACTCGCCGGTTGCGGTGGCGAGGAGTATCAGGATTTGCGCGACTTCGTGAAAAATTCCGGAGCGGGTATGCGCGGCAAGATAGAACCTCCGCCTGAGGTCAAACCCTATGAGCACTTTGCCTATAATAACGACACGAATTTGCCTGATCCGTTCAAGCCGCGCAAACCGGAAAAGCGTTCCGGCGGCGGGATAAATCAGCCTGATTTGGACCGTCCCAAAGAGGCGCTGGAGGAATTTCCGCTCGAAAGCCTCAAAATGGTCGGTTACCTTTATCGTAATAAAGTCGGCTATGCGGTGATACGCTCGACTGATGGAAAATTGCATCGGGTCAAAGCCGGAAATTATGTCGGCATGAATTTTGGGTTGATAAAAGAAGTAACAGACACAGAAATCATAATCAAAGAAATGGTGCAAGACAGTGCCGGCGATTGGACAGAGCGCGTGAGCAGCTTGCAATTACTTGAATGACCGGGAGCATGACAATGAGAAACATCAGTAGCGCAGTTCGATTGCTTGGCATATTCATTATATCGTGTGGCTTGAGTTTTCACGCCAGTGCCGACACCCAGAACAGCATCATAGCCCTAGGAGTGAGCAGTCTCGGAGGTGGGGCAACGGTCATCAAAGTTGAATTGACCCAGCCCATGGCTAATCCGCCCGCAGGTTTCACCATCAACACGCCTCCGCGAATCGCGTTTGATTTTCCCAATACGGCAAACGGTCTGGGTAAATCAGTCCAGGACTTCACCGAAGGGAACTTGCGCAGCGCCAACATCGTTCAGGCAGGAGCGCGTACCCGCTTGGTCGTCAATCTCAGCCAAATGCTCAGTTATGACACCAAGGTTGAGGGCAATAACGTTTTGATCACTTTGCATGCGAGATTGAAGGATAGTGCAACAGCCTCAAGTGTTTCGCGCTTCGCCGAGGCGAGCCCGGACCTCCAGAAGCACACATTGCGCGATATCGATTTTCATCGCGGCAGTAATGCCGAGGGCCGCATCCAGGTAGACCTTTCCGATCCGGGCATAGGCATAGATATTCGGCAGCAAGGAACCAAGCTTGTAGTTGATTTTCTTAAAACCAGCTTGCCACGCAATTTGCAACGCAAACTTGATGTAATCGACTTCGCCACACCGGTCCAGAGCGTGGATACCTTTGTTCTGGGCGACAACGTTCGCATGGTGATTGAGCCTAAAGGCCTGTGGGAGCAGGCTGCTTACCAAACCGACAATAAATTCATCATTGAATTGAAGCCGGTCGTGGAGGATCCGGACAAACTGGTAAAAGGGACCAAGGCAGGATACGGGGGCGACAAACTGACTTTGAATTTCCAGAAGATCGATGTTCGTGAAGCACTGAATGTAATCGCGGATTTTACCGGGCTTAACATAGTGATCAGCGATACCGTGAAAGGCAATCTCACCCTGCGCCTGAAGGATGTTCCTTGGGACCAAGCCTTTGACATTATTCTTCAGAGCAAGGGTTTGGACATGCGCAAGAACGGCAATGTCATCCAGGTGGCTCCTCGTGACGAAATCGCGGCCAAGGAAAAAATCGAATTGTCTTCGCGGCAGGAGATCGCCGATCTCGAGGAAGTTCGCACCGAAAGCTACCAGTTGAGTTACCAGACAGGAGATGCGGTGGCAGCGATCCTTTCAAGCAAGGAACAGCGTATCCTTTCCAAGCGCGGTAGCGCGGTAGTTGATGCTCGCACGAACACCATATTTATTCAAGACACCCCTTCTCACCTGGAGGAAGCTCGCAAGCTGATCAAGCAGATAGATGTGCCTGTGCGACAGGTGATGATAGAAGCGCGTATTGTCGAGGCATCGGACAAGTTCGGCAGGAATTTGGGTGTTAGGCTCGGTTACGTTTCTACAGACTCGTTTTCTATAGGTAATAGCACGAGATTGTTTGGCAACATCGGCGCGAATACTCCCACAGCCGGGCCATTGGCCGGGACGACGATGCCGGCCCAGACCCCAAATGTGAATTTGCCGTCAGCCGGAACCGCTGGCGCCTTTTCGTTCCTGCTGTTCAATAGTGCAGTGAGCAAATTGCTGTCGGTGGAATTGACAGCCCTGGAGACAGACAGCAAAGGTAAGATCATTTCCAGTCCGAGGGTTGTTACTTCGGACAAGACCGAGGCAACGATTGAGGCAGGCACTGAAATTCCATACCAGGAAGCCAGCAGCAGCGGCGCTACCAGTGTTGCATTCAAAAAAGCTACGTTAAGTTTGAAAGTAAAGCCCCAAATTACTCCGGATGACAACGTCATCATGGATATCGCTGTGAACAAAGACTCGGTTGGCCAGTTATATGCCGGTGTTCCCAGCATTGATACCAACGCTGTCAAAACACAAGTGCTGGTGGAAAACGGCGGTACCGTTGTAATCGGAGGGGTGTATACGCAAACATTATCAAACGGCGAAGACAAGGTTCCCTTGCTCGGTGATATCCCGTTGCTGGGCTATTTTTTTAAAAGCAGTGCCAAGCTTGATAACAAGAACGAATTACTGATTTTCATTTCGCCAAAGATCATGAAGGACACCATGACGTTGCGATAACTTCCTGAACAATTATCATGCCCGACTCCGGGCAGGGAAAAGATGGGGGTATAACCTCCGAGCACCCGCAGGCGTACCCTGGCGGGTGTTTTTGTTTTTATCGTTTACAATGCGGAATATGCTGAGTATCAAAGACAACGATAGCAAGCTCGACCATCCGGACCTCCGCCGCAAACTACTGTCCGGCAACCTGATCCTTGTGGGCATGATGGGATCGGGGAAAACCACCATGGGAAGGATACTTGCAAGACATCTGCACAAGGCTTTCGCGGACAGCGACGAGGAAATTCAGAAACGCACTGGTGTGAACATTCCATACATATTCGATATAGAAGGCGAGCCGGGATTCCGTCTGCGCGAGAACACAGTATTACGCGACCTGGCGAGTCGCGACAACATTGTTCTGGCCACCGGCGGAGGGGTGGTTCTGGCAGAGCAAAATCGTGCGTTGCTGAAGCAGAGCGGAATAGTAGTCTACCTCAGTGCGAGCGTGCAAGATTTGTGGCATCGTACCCGGCATGACCGGAATCGCCCTTTGCTGCAAACCCCAGATCCCTTTGGGAAACTGATGGAGATATATCAACAGCGCGATCCCTTGTACAGGCAAGTGGCCGACATCGTAGTCCAAAGCGGCAAGCAAAGTGTGCATAGTCTGATGCATCACCTGGTCGACGAGATTGATAAATTCAGGGCATCTTTCCAGACGAAACGCAAATAGGCAGATTATGCAGACTTTGACAGTAGGGCTGGGTACGCGCAGTTATCCGATTCATATCGGCAGCGGATTGCTTGACCGTGCCGAGTTGATGCAACAGCATGTGCCACACGGTCGTGTCGCCATCGTGACCAACACCACTATTGCCCCGCTTTATCTGGAAAGGCTTCAACGTTCATTGCGAAGCATTGATACAAGCAGTGTGTCAGTGATATTGCCTGACGGGGAGGAGTACAAGAATTCTGAAACGTTGAATCTGGTCTATGATGCGTTATTGAAAAATCGCTGCGAACGCACTACTCCGCTGATAGCACTGGGTGGTGGAGTAATCGGTGATATGACCGGTTATGCAGCAGCGACTTATTTGCGCGGCGTGCCGTATATCCAGGTCCCGACCACGCTGCTTGCGCAGGTCGATTCTTCGGTGGGCGGGAAAACCGGCATCAATCATCCGCTGGGCAAGAACATGATAGGCGCGTTCTACCAGCCGAAAATGGTGCTGGCTGATACAGATACACTGAATACCCTGCCGGATAATGAATTGGCTGCGGGGATCGCGGAAGTCATCAAGTACGGCTTGATCCGCGATCTGGAATTCCTGGAATGGCTTGAGCAGAACATGGACAAATTGCTGGCACGTGATACAGCAGCACTGCAATATGCGATCGAGCGCAGCTGCCGGAACAAGGCAGAAGTTGTTGCGGCCGACGAGCGAGAAAGCGGGGAACGCGCACTGCTGAATCTGGGGCACACCTTCGGGCACGCGATCGAGTCCGGAATGGGTTATGGCAACTGGCTGCATGGCGAGGGTGTTGCGGCAGGCACCATCATGGCAGCGGACTTGTCGCAGCGTATGGGATGGCTCGGCGTGGAGCAAGTTGCGCGCATTCGCAGGCTGTTTGAACGTGCCGGATTGCCTGTTACCGGCCCAGATCTGGGAGTCGAAAAGTACTTCGAATTGATGGGGCTGGACAAAAAAGTCGAGGGAGGCAGGATGCGTTTCGTGTTGCTCAAGGAAGTCGGGCGAGCGGTGGTGCAAGCCGACGTGCCTCAACAGTTGCTTCGGCAAACCATACAGGCTTGTGCGCATGGGTGAACTAGCGCCTTACGCTGTCAACGCAACAAACTCACGAGGACGCAGTGTGGCGGAAGATGCGCCTCAGGGTCGCAATGAATTCCAGCGCGACCGTGACCGTATCATCCATTCCAACGCATTTCGCCGACTTGAATACAAGACCCAGGTATTTGTGAATCACGAAGGTGATCTTTTTAGAACCCGCCTTACACATAGTTTGGAAGTTGCACAGATTGCGCGGTCCATTGCCCGGCGTTTGCACCTGAATGAGGACCTGGCCGAGGCGATATCGCTTGCGCATGATCTCGGACACACACCGTTCGGCCACGCCGGACAAGATGCACTGAATACCTGCATGAATCCGTACGGCGGGTTCGAACACAATCTGCAATCGTTGCGCGTAGTCGATGTTCTGGAAGAACGCTATGCAGAGTTCGACGGGCTGAATCTGTGTTTTGAAACACGCGAGGGAATACTGAAACATTGCTCCGCGGAGAATGCGAGGCAGCTGGGAGAGTTGGGAGAGCGGTTCCTGAAGAATCTTCGCCCATCTTTGGAAGCTCAGGTTGCCAACCTTGCCGACGAGATCGCCTATAACAATCACGATGTGGATGATGGCTTGCGTTCCGGTTTGATAACACTTGATCAGCTTGCCGAAGTGCCGCTGGTCGCAGCGCATTTACTCAAAGTGAAAAATGCGTATCCCGGGTTGCCGGAACGGCGTGTTGTGCATGAGACAGTGAGGCGCATGATCAATACGCTGGTGACCGACCTGATCTGTCAGAGCGAGCACAATATCCATACGAATAAAATCGCATCACTGGAAGATGTGCGTCAGGCTCCGGCGCTGATCACATACAGCCCGTCAACCGGCGAGCAACAGCGCGAGCTGAAAGCCTTCCTGCGTAACTGGCTCTACCGACACTTTCGCGTGCTGCGAATGAGCGCCAAATCGCAGCGTATTCTCAGCGACCTGTTCAGCGTATTCATGGCGGACAATCGATTGTTGCCCCCGCAATACCAGCGCCAGCTCGAGTCCGACCGCGCCCGCGCAGTATCAGACTATATAGCAGGCATGACAGACCGATACGCCATTCGCGAATATCGCCGGATTTTTGCAGTGGAGGAAGCGCCGCTTCAGGTTTAACTTCGAAGCAGGTCATTCGGGGCGGTTGCCCATCACCACCGGACAAGGTAGAATTTCCGCCCTTTCGCTCCTGAATTTCGACCTGGCGACGTATGTCGCCATTTTTTGGCTCAGGGAATGGAGCTTTGAATAGTTTGAATTGGGGAATAATTTGAGCAATTCTTCTTTGCCGATACAGCAAGGCTTGTATGATCCTCGCCAGGAACGCGATGCCTGCGGGGTTGGTTTTGTCGCCAATATCAAAGGCATACCGAGCCATGACACGGT
>QJWF01000218.1 GCA_003235435.1 Nitrosomonadales bacterium | reverse complement strand
GGCGCCAATGGAATGGCGTGAGATAATCGCGGCTTCCTCGGCGCTGGCCCCCCCCCCTTTTAACAGTTCTGCCGCGATGGTTTGTAGTCGATCAGCTTGTACGGTTGGCATGTGTGTCCTCCTGCTGCTCCCCGGGTCTGTTTCTGCCGGATAAGGCTTGCAATTCCTTAACGATGTTAGGAAAAAACGCAACTTCTGTGCAGATAGGGTCTATCACATGCGAATAGCGGACGTCAATGTTAATACGTCCTGCCATCTACTACTGGCGTATCAAGGCGGAACCCGTTATGATGGTTGGATAAAAATGATTCCTGTTGGGAGGTTGACGCTGCAGCAGTCAACAGATGCCTGTGCACCGCATCAAATCACTGTGAAGGAGAGAAGCGATGATACAGTATTTTTCAGCCCTCTATGCCGGGCATGTATTGGAAGGGGAAGGCATTGGCTTTGGTGGTATTCCCCACGATGATCGCTTCTACGATAACCGGCGTTTAGCCCTGTCGTTTGACATTGCAAAGGAGATTTCGATCACCATGGAGGCGTTGGGCTACGACATCCTGTGGATGGCCGAACACCACTTCCAGCGCGAAGGTTACGAAACCATCCCCAACTTGATGATGCTCAGCGTCTGGTTGTCGCAATTTACCGAACGGTTGAAGTTTGGCTGCGGGTTTAACGTTTTGCCGATGTGGCATCCCCTGCGTCTGGCGGAGGATTTTGCCATGGCCGACATTTTGACTCAGGGTCGTATCATCTTTGGCGTTGGTCGTGGTTATCACACCCGTGAAGTCGAGACCTTTGGCGCCCCCATGCTCGATGCCGATGCCAATCGGGAACTGTTTGAGGAACAGTTCGAAATTATCATGAAGGCGTTTAACGAGACGTCGTTTTCACATCAGGGGAAGCACTATACGCTGCCGGCTAAGGTGCCGTATCGGGGTTATCAGCTCGATAACATCACCCTGGTACCGCGCCCGTTTAACCGACCGGTGGAGACCTGGCAGCCGATGGTGAGCGGTTCTGAGCGTGGCCTTGATTTTATGGCCAGGCATGGCATTAAGGGCGTCATGTTAGGGACGGCGGCGAATTTTATTGGCGATTGGATGCAGCGCTATCAGGCAGCCAATGCCCGCCATGGGCGTGCGTTGCAACTGGGCGAAAACCTTGCGCTGGGTCTATGGTGTTATCTGGATTCCAGTTACGAGAAAGCGAAGCAGACGTTGCAACCGATTTTCGAGGAGCATGTCAAGTTTGCCGCTCCCCTCGGCATGTTGCGTTATAACGAAGAACAAATGAAAGCGACTGGCCCGGCCGGCGTGGCGACCCACATTGCTGCCGGCAGTCGGTTTGATGAGGTGATTGAAAACCGCGCCTGGTTCTGCGGCACCCCACAACAGACCGTTGCCTATCTGCAGGAATTACAGGACAAATACCCGGGTCTGCAGCATATCATGATCGGGTTTCCAATGGGATTATCAAAAGATCAATTTAAGGCTCAGCTGACCTGTTTTGCCGAGGAGGTCATGCCGGCCTTTAAGACGGTGCAGGTTTCTGCCTGAGGACAGCAGGATGACAACGCAACCGCGTCCGCTGACGGATTGGCTGCCCATCACGCCACAAGAAGTTGAGGCGCGCGGCTGGCAGGCACTCGATGTCATTTTGATTTCGGGTGATGCCTATGTCGATCACCCGGCCTTTGGCAGTGCTGTCATCGGCCGCCTGATTGAAAGCAAAGGCCTGCGTATTGCCATTGTCCCGCAGCCCAACTGGCGTGATGACCTGCGCGATTTTAAGAAGTTTGGCCGCCCCGAGCTTTTTTTTGGCGTAACTGCCGGTTGCATGGACTCCATGGTGAACAAGTACACTGCCAATAAGCGGCTGCGTTCTAACGACGCTTATACGCCAGGCGGTCAGGCAGGGTTTCGGCCCGATTACGCCACCACGGTGTATAGCCGGATTCTCAAGCAACTGTATCCTGATGTGCCGGTCTTGATTGGCGGCATCGAGGCCTCGTTGCGCCGGGTGACGCATTATGATTACTGGTCCGATCAACTGAAGCCCGGGGTGTTGCTCGATAGTGGCGCCGACCTGCTGGTTTATGGCATGGGTGAACAACCGCTTGCTCACATCCTTGCCTTGCTCGACAAGGGGGTGCCGTTTGCGTCGCTGCGCACGGTGCCGCAAACCGCATTTTTGCTGCCGTCATCACAACCGTTACCCAAAAATAAGCACTGGCAAACCTTTCAACTGGCTTCGCACCAGGTGTGCTGTGAAGATAAGCGAGCCTTTGCGCGCAATTTCAAATATATCGAGCAGGAGTCCAACAAGCAGTACGCACGTCGTTTGCTGCAATCCATCGGCAACACCACACTCGTCATCAACCCCCCTTACCCAACCATGACGGAACAAGAGATTGATGCTTCGTTTGATCTGCCCTATACCCGCCTGCCGCATCCCAAATATCGTAAGCGTGGCCCCATTCCCGCTTACGAGATGATTAAGTTTTCCGTCACTCTGCATCGTGGCTGCTTTTGCGGCTGTAGCTTTTGTACCATTTCCGCCCATCAAGGCAAGATGATTGCCAGTCGCTCCAAGACGTCGATCATGAAAGAAGTCGATGCCATAACCCGGATGGCAGGCTTCAAAGGTTATATCAGTGACCTGGGTGGGCCTTCCGGCAATATGTACAGGATGAAAGGCAAGGATCAACGTATCTGCGACCGTTGTGTGAGCCCATCGTGTATCTTCCCAACCGTGTGCTACAACCTCGATACCAATCACCGGCCGATGCTGGATATTTATCAAACGGTGGCGGCCCATCCGGGGGTTAAAAAAGCCTATGTTTCGAGTGGGATTCGTTACGACCTGCTGGTCGGGCGGTCGAAGAAGGAAGCGCAAGCTAACGGTTATGATGAATACCTGCGGCAGTTGATGACGCGGCATGTCCCAGGGCGTCTCAAAGTTGCCCCCGAGCATACGTCAGACAAGGTCCTCAAGCTGATGCGCAAACCGTCGTTTAAGCTGTTCTATAAATTTAAAGAGAAGTTCGACGCCATCAGTGCACAGGCGGGTCTCAAACAGCAGATCGTTCCCTACTTTATCTCCAGCCATCCGGGCTGTGATCTGGAAGATATGGCTCACCTCGCTGCCGAGACCAAAGAACTGGGATTTGAGCTCGAACAGGTGCAGGATTTTACCCCCACACCGATGACGGTCGCCACGGTGATCTATTATTCCGGCTTGCATCCCTACACCCTCAAGCCCGTTGCAACGGCCAGGACACCGCAAGAAAAACGCCAGCAACACCGTTTCTTCTTCTGGTATAAACGCGAGCATCGGGCCTGGATTCGACAGGTGTTGGAACAGCGTAAGATGCGTCAGCTTGCCGATAGATTGTTGGGTAGGGTTCCTAGGCCATAACGTCGCTTGTCTAAACCAACTCTGAGATGTACCGCTCTTTGGCCAGGCGCCAGAAGACGACCAGGAACGCGGTTAACGGAATGGCGAGGATCATGCCCAGGATGCCCCCCAGGGCCGAGCCCCAGAAGAAGACCGCGACGATGATCGCCATCGGGTGCAGACCGGTACGGTCGCGCATGATTTTCGGCGTCAAAATATATCCCTCGGTGGTTTGCACCACCACAAAAACCGCCAGCACCGCTGC
>QJWF01000132.1 GCA_003235435.1 Nitrosomonadales bacterium | reverse complement strand
TGGAAAGTGGTTGACCAATGTTATCTGTGCGATATGTGCTTCATGACCAAATGCCCGTATGTGCCGCCACACGAGTTCGATCTGGATTTCCCGCACCTGATGCTGCGCGCTAAGGCGGTCAAATTCAAGAAGGGCGAAACCACATTCCGCGACAAACTGCTGTCCAGCACCGACCTGATGGGCAAACTTGCTTCGATACCGGTTGTTACCCAGATGGTCAACGGGGCAAACAATACCACCGTCACACGCAAGGTCATGGACAGTATGCTGGGCATTCATCAGGACCGCAAATTACCCGAATACACCAGCAGCACTTTCCGTAAGAATTTCAAGCCGGACGAACGTTTTCCGGTCAGAAACGGTGACCGTACGCCCGGCAAAGTGGCTATCTATGCCACCTGTTACATCAATTACAACGAGCCGGGCATCGGCCACGACCTGCTGAGCATTCTGGCCCACAACGAGATCCCTGCCCGCCTGGTGGAAAAGGAAGCATGCTGCGGAATGCCCAAACTCGAACTGGGCGATATGGATTCAGTCGCGCGCCTCAAAGAAACCAATATCCCTCACCTCGCCAGGTTGGCAAAGGAAGGTTACGCGATCCTCACCGCGATCCCCTCATGCACGCTGATGTACAAGCAGGAACTACCGCTGATGTTTCCCGACGACGAAGACGTCAAGGCAGTGTCCGAGGCAATGTTCGATCCGTTCGAATATCTGATGCTGCGCCACAAGGACGGCCTGCTCAAAACAGATTTCAAAAACAAGCTGGGCAAGGTTTCCTACCATGTACCTTGCCACCTGCGCGTACAGAACATGGGGCTCAAGACCCGCGAGACATTGCAACTGGTGCCGGATACCGAGATCACCACGGTGGAGCGCTGTTCCGGTCACGATGGCACATGGGGCGTGAAAAGCGAATTCTTCGCGGACTCGATGAAGATCGGCAAGCCGGTTTTCAGGCAGATGGCCGCCAGCGAGCCTGACTACGTCAGCTCGGACTGCGCCATCGCAGGACGGCATATCATGCAGGGCATCGGCGAATCGACGGCGCAAAAGCAGCACCCGCTCACATTGATACGTATCGCTTACGGTTTATAAAGGAGAAGGAAAATGGCTAACGAAGGCTATCACGAACCTGTAGAAAAGCTGTCAGCAGCCACGATGGACATGCACCGCGCGATCATCTCGCTGATGGAAGAACTGGAGGCGGTGGACTGGTACAACCAGCGCGTGGACGCAGCGGCCGACCCGGAGCTGAGGAAGATCCTAGCGCACAACCGCGACGAGGAAAAGGAACACGCAGCAATGGTGCTGGAATGGATACGCCGTCATGATCCGTCGTTCGACCACGAATTGAAGGACAATCTTTTCAAGGAGGGGCCGATCACCGGCCAACACTAGATCATGGGAAAGATCATCCTAGAAAGCCTTATGCCGCTGGAGGCCTACGCAAAACAGCGCAATGACATTCGTGCCGGGGTCATGGCGCACAAGAAGAACCGCAATGTAATGCTGGGCGATCATGTCACTTTGATCTTTGAGGACGAACAGACGATACGCTACCAGATCCAGGAGATGCTGCGCGCGGAAAAGATCTTCGAGGAAGCCGGCATACAGGATGAACTCGATGCGTACAATCCGCTAATTCCGGACGGCAGCAACTGGAAGGCAACAATGATGATCGAATACGAGGACATCGAAGAACGCCGACGCATGCTTGAAAAATTGGTCGGCATAGAGGATCGCGTGTGGGTTCAGGTGGCTGGTTTCGATCGTGTCTTCGCCATCGCCGACGAGGATCTGGAACGCGCCACCGAAGAAAAGACCTCGGCAGTGCACTTCCTGCGCTTCGAGATAGCAAGCAAGATGTCCAACGCGCTGAAGCAAGGCGCAGGATTAAGCATGGGTGTCGAACATCCGAACTACCAAACCAAACTCGATCCGGTTCCGCCGACGATAAGCAAATCCTTGTTGAACGACCTGAAGTGATCCGGACGGGAGCATGGCTCCCTGCCGCCTCAGCGCAGCGAATAATCCAGCACGATCCCCGAGAACACTGCCGCGCCGAACCAGTTGTTGTGCAGAAATGCCGCGAAGCATCTCTCCCGCTGCCGTCCCTTGATCAAGTGGTAGTGATGTATCGCAATGCCCCCAGCCAGGATCAGCCCGATGTAAAAGGCCAGACCCAAGCCCATCATCAGCCCGGCCAATGCGAGCAGGACCAGCGCGATGATATAACAAGCCATCACTGCCACCACGTCGTACTTTCCAAACAGCAATGCCGAGGAATGGATGCCGATGCGGACATCATCGTCACGGTCCACCATCGCGTATTCGGTATCGTAGGCGATCGCCCAGAATACATTGGCGAAAAGCATCAACCATGCCACCGGTGGCACCTCACCCTGTTGCGCGGCAAACGCCATTGGAATGCCGAAGCCGAACGCGATGCCAAGATAGGCTTGTGGTATTGCGAAGAAGCGTTTGGTAAAAGGATAGCTGGCGGCGAGCAATACCGCAGGGACCGAAAGCAGTATCGTCAATGTGTTGAGCGGCAGGATAAGCAGGAAAGCAAGAATCGCCAGAGCTGCCGCTACCCATATTGCCTCGCCGGGTGCGATGCGCCTGCTGGTGACCGGGCGTTGCCGGGTCCGCTGCACATGGCGGTCGAAATCGCGATCGGCATAATCGTTGATTGCACAACCGGCCGAGCGCATCAGCACAGTGCCGAGCACAAAGATCAGCACGATATGCCAGGGCGGGTGGCCGTCACCGGCGATCCACACACCCCACAACGTCGGCCACAGCAGCAGCATGATGCCGATAGGGCGGTTCAATCGCGTAAGCTGCAGATAAAGCGAAAATCGATCGGCAAGGAACATGAATTTATTTCCGGATGGATTCTAGCGGTTGCCAGCGTCCTAGTTGTTTGTGCCGGGCATTTTCTGCAATTCCCTGGTGAATTCCTGCATGTGTTCCTTTGCCCTGATGGCCGACGACACAGAGTTGTAGTAAGCCAGCCCGGCCAGTACAGCGATGATGCCGAATACCAGCAAAGCCGGCTTGGCCGGCAGATTGTGGACCGCCCTTGTCGCCGTCACAACCAGATAGAGCCACCATGCAATCCCCAGCAGACCCAGATAAGGCACGATACCGAGCAGGATCGTGAATGGAACGACAATATGCAAGTAGGCTATGCATCGATAGCTGGTCTCATAATTTTCGTTTGAACCCATGAACGACCAGATCGCATAAAAGACTCCCGCAACAAAATAACTCAGGATGACCGCTATCAGTGTGACAATGACAAGGGAACCGACCAGCACGCCAAATCCATATGCACCCGCACCATGTTTCACGAACGACTCGACAAACATCATGATCACGTCGACCAATACGGTGATAACCATAAACAACATCGGATCGACCAGACCGCCGGACTTTGGCATGGTCCGGAAGAAATCTACAGGATTTGCGATCAGTTTGATCGCGATACCTGCCAGCCCCCTGAAATAGGATTTCACCGAGTGAGTAATCGGGCTCATTGATCTCTCCTGTCGTGATCGGTAGTCATCAGTTTGATGTCACAGCGTATCACTCTTGCAGCTATACGCAATATCCCGCATGAAAGGATCCAAGAACAGTCCGGTCGGTCAACAGACATCC
>QJWF01000213.1 GCA_003235435.1 Nitrosomonadales bacterium | reverse complement strand
AAAAATCGACCTGCTTCGCGAGGCCGGAGATGCGATCGGCAGCGTTGCAAATTATCTGAAGATTTTTGGCTGGACCAGCAGTGTCCCGGTTGCGGTGCGCGCGAAGATTGTCGAAAAAGACTGGGTCGGGGAAATTTCCGCCCCGCGTTCAATCGAAGACTGGTCGAAAGTGGGCATCGTGGCGGGTGAAAAATTGCCAGGGGAACAGCTTGCACGGCTGGTCGATTTCACAGTGGAAGATGGCAAGGAACTGTGGCTGGTATTCAAGGATTTCGAGGTCATCACAAGCTACAACAACAGCGATTTCTACGCGATGACGGTGTTCCAACTGGCCGAAGAATTGAAGGCGGCACGCAAGATCAGTTCAGCAAGGTAATGCGCCGCGCGCCGTTGTATATCCGCTTCCAGTAATCGTCCAGCATGTATTCGATGCGAACAGAACCCCCGCTGCTTGGCGCATGGATGAACCGGTAGTCGCCCAGATAGATCCCGACATGCGAGAACCTTCTGTGCAGCGTGTTGAAGAACACCAGGTCACCGGTGCGCAGTTCGTTGGAACGGACCGCTTTGCCCATGGTACTGATCTCAAAGGTACTGCGCGGCAGGCTGATATCCAGTGCCCGATTGTATACATAGCCAACGAAACCGCTGCAATCGAATCCGGAAGCGGGAGTGTTCCCGCCGTATTTGTACGGCGTGCCGATCAGGCTCCTGGCATAGGAAACGAGACTGTCGGCATCGCCATGCTGTGGCTGGATATAGTTTTTATCCGATACGCATGCGCCGAGAGCCAGCAGAGTTATCAGAAAAAAATATCTCATGTGGCAAATCTAATGCATTACGGCTTTCGTTGCAAAGAGAATTTTCATTCACCTGCGGACATAAAAACGCCCTGCAGACCACGAGGAATGCAGGGCGAAACCAGGGGAGGATGGTTTTTATTTTTTCATCGGACAGGTGCTCATGCCGAACACCGCATAAGCCGGACAAAAACCTACGACACCTGTAACCAGCGGAAGGATTCCGATCCAGCCCCATGCGCCGATTGTTCCTGCTGCGGCCAGCCCGACCAGCGCCAGACCGACGATAACACGCAATGAACGGTCGATTGTTCCTTCGTTGATTTTCATGTTGAACTCCTTGCTTTGATCTATGAAGTGTTCAGAATAGACCGATCATACAGGCCTGTCTGTGATAAAAATCACACAGTGGTCTATGTGCCGGTATCAGCAAGGAATTCAACAACCTCTAGGGTTCGGCCAATTTCTTGAGCGCTTCCTTGTCGGTGATTTCGATCTGTTCCCGTCCCAGTTTTACCCAACCATGCTCTGCATAACCCTTGAGCAGGCGGCTGACGATCTCCCTTGCGCTGCCGAGTTCGTCGGCAAGTCCCTGGTGGGTCGCGTGGACAGGATTGGGTTTGCTGACGAGCAAATGGGCGAGGCGCTGATCGAGTTTTTGAAATGCCACTGCCGAAACCAGTTGCATCAGGTCGGTGAGCCGGTCGGAAAAAAGATGAAACACATAACTGCGGAACGCTTCCTGTGTGCCAATCAGGGTCTGAAAGGCGGAGGCGGGCAGCAACACCATCTCCATGGCCTGTTCGGCGATGCCGCGCGCGTGATAGCGCGTGTGCCCGAGCAGGCAACTGCTGGTGAGGATGCAGCTTTCGCCCGGCATCACATGATAAAGCAGCAACTCGCGCCCGTTGGGCGCCGCCTTGATCACTCGTATATTCCCGGATAGCAGCAGCGGGAAGCCCTTGCAAGACTGTTTCTCGTCGAATACCACCGTACCGGACGGAAGATGCATCACGCTTGCGGATGCCAGCAGATCCTCCAGATCCTTTCCGGACATTTCGCGCAGCATCGGATATAGCTGCAACAAGCGGGATTGGGTAGGGCTATCAAGCATGACTATCCATCTCCATTTCGAAGGTCAAACAAGGCGGCGACGAGCGAACGACGCAGGCAGTGCTAACAGCACGGCAAGTGCGAGCGAGGAAACCAACTCAGTTTCACCGATGAAATGGAGTTGGGTTACTCCGGGCGCATGTGCGGGAACAGTATCACATCACGTATGCTCGCGCAGTCGGTCAGCAGCATCACCAGCCGGTCTATGCCTATGCCTTCCCCGGCAGTCGGCGGCAGGCCGTATTCCAGCGCGCGCACGTAATCGCTGTCCTTGAACATCGCTTCCTCGTCGCCGGCATCCTTCGCTGCCACCTGCGCGTCGAAGCGTGCCGCCTGGTCCTCGGCATCGTTCAGCTCCGAGAAGCCGTTGGCGATCTCGCGCCCGACGATGAACAGCTCGAAGCGTTCGGTGATCTCGGGGTTGGCATCGCTGCCGCGAGCCAGCGGCGAGACTTCCACCGGATAATCGACGATGAAGGTCGGCTCGAACAATTGCGCTTCGGCCAATTCCTCGAACAACGACAGCTGCAGTCCGCCGATTCCGTCCTGCGGTTTGTACTTGGCTTTCAGGTCCTCCAGTTCCGCGATCACGAATTCCCGGTCGTTGAGCTGAGCGACGGTGAACTGCGGATGATATTTCCGGATGGCCTGCACCATGGTCAGCCGCTGGAACGGCTTGGCAAGATCCATTTGCTTTCCCTGATAGGTGATCAGCATCGTGCCCAGGACTTTTTGCGCGATCTCGCGCAGCAGGTTCTCGGTGAAATCCATAAGATAACGGTAATCGCGATAGGCTTCGTAAAATTCCAGCATCGTGAATTCGGGATTGTGGCGCGTCGAAAGACCTTCGTTGCGGAAATTGCGGTTGATCTCGAACACTTTTTCGATGCCACCCACCACCAGCCGTTTCAGGTAGAGCTCCGGCGCGATGCGCAGATACATTTCCATGTCCAGCGCATTGTGATGCGTGACGAAAGGTTTGGCCGCAGCGCCGCCCGGGATTGCCTGAAGCATCGGAGTTTCGACTTCCAGATATCCGTGGCGCACGAAGTATTCGCGTATCGCCTGGATGATCCGGGTGCGGGTGATGAAAACCTTGCGCGCATCCTCGTTGGTGATCAGGTCGAGATAGCGCTGGCGGTATTTCTGTTCCTGATCCGACAGGCCGTGGAATTTTTCAGGCAGCGGGCGCAGTGCCTTGGTCAGCAGGCGTACCTGGGAGACGCGCACGGAAAGCTCGCCGGTCTTGGTTTTGAACAGCACGCCCACTGCGCCGAGGATGTCGCCGAGGTCAAAATGCTTGAACGCGTTGTGCGCCTCCTCGCCGGTATCGTTGTTGCTGATGAACAGCTGGATCCGTCCGCTCATGTCCTGCACCGTTGCAAAGCTGGCCTTGCCCATCACGCGCTTCAACATCATGCGTCCGGCCACGGTGACCTGGATCCGGGCGGCTTCCAGTTCATCATGTGTCTTATCGCCGAATTCGGCGTGCAAATCGCCTGCCAGATGGTTGCGCTCGAAGTCGTTTGGAAAAGCCACGCCAGACTTCCGAAGTGCAGCCAATTTGGCACGGCGTTCCGCGATGATCTGATTTTCGTCCTGTTGAGGGATGGTTGATTCGGTTTTCATGGTGCCCGGATTTATCAAAAAAATTTTTTGAACCTGAATTGCACGTTTTCGCCGGTCGAGCATCAGGTTCCCCGATATGGATGCTTTGCCATAACGAGTGCCAGAGACGGGAGATTGTGTCACGAACCGGCTATTCGATGCAATTCAAGAGGATGCAAG
>QJWF01000245.1 GCA_003235435.1 Nitrosomonadales bacterium | reverse complement strand
TCACCCATATCGAATGGTTTTACCAAATAATCGTCGGCGCCAGCGTCCAAGCCCTTGATGCGGTCGTCCACGGTATCTCTTGCAGTGATGATCAGCACGGGCGTCTGCTTGTTAGTTAAAGCATCTTTTTGCACATTGCGGCTGCGCAGGCGTTGCAGCAACTCCAGTCCTGAACGGCGCGGCAAGCCCAGATCCAGAACCACGGCCGTATATGGCTCTGTGGTGAGTGCCTGTTCTGCAGTAACGCCATCCTTCATCCAATCCACGGCATAGCCGGCTTGCTTCAGGCCAGCCTGAAGCGCATCGCCCAGCAATGCATCGTCTTCGACCAGCAGTATGCGCATCATCCACCCATCTAGTAACCGGAAACTTCAATCATCGTCATGCTTGGCGGCATGTGTCTGGGCAGAGCCTGACGATCCCTGGCCTGCGACAGGATAACCGAACCAAAATGCCACAACTGCAGCCAGCATTATGGCACCAAGCCAGGTATACGTGCGCTTGATACCTGCATTCTGATCGTTGGTTTTGTATCCCGTGATCATCGCGCGTACCAGATTTTCGCGATGCAACAGGCTGCTGAGCACGACACCCAGCACATGCACGCCCACTACCGCCAGCATCGCATAGGACGAGAATTCGTGCAGCTCTTCCAGCGCATCGCCGCCAATTTCCTCGTACACCATCACTCCGCTGATGGCAGACACAAAGCCAAGCAACAGCAGCAGCCATATCGCGACGCTGCCGGCCGGATTGTGGCCGACATAATGCGCCGGCTTGCGCATGACCAGAGATTTCAAATAGGCGACGACCTCGCCGGGCCCGAACAGGAACGAACCGAACCTGGCGTAACGCGTGCCGATAAAACCCCAAATCAGCCTGAAAGCGAGCAAACCCAGCAGGATGTAGCCAAACATCACATGGATATCGCGGGTGCGTTCCGAATCTGCGGTCAAGAACGCCACGGTGAACGACAATACCAGCAGCCAGTGAAACACCCGCGTAGGCACATCCCAAACCAGAATACGTGTATTCATGCCGATCTCCTTGGTTCGTTTATTTGGGCATCCTTACGTCATGCTCATTGAAGCTGCCGCTCTCGGCTCTGGTATGGCAAACCTCACAATTCGAGGGGCTTTTCACCTTTGGGTTCTTCCACATGCGACTTGACACTTCCCGGTGCTCGGATTTGAACCAGCGCGTATCCGTGATGCGCAATGGCGGCTCGACTCCGTTCGATGATCTATGCTTTCTGGTGCTGGCGTTTTGTTCCAGAAAATCGCCTATCTCTGCGGCGACCACAGGATCAAGACTGGCATTGCTGCCGAAATGCTTGTCCAGCCCGGACATCACCGCACGCCATGATTCCGCCGAAAGCAAACGAGGAGGGTAGGCCAAATGGCAGGATCCGCACTCTTCCTTCCACTTCGCGTTGCTGACCGCGGAGCTGCTGCCCTCGCCTCCACGGCCTTCATCATCGTTATCAGCGGATCTTGAGGCATGCCGTTCAGACCCCATGCTTCTTTCATTGCCTTCATGTTCATCATCATCGGCATATGCAGCAACCATCGTGACGCTCAACAAAAAAGCTGCAACTGCCATCAGCGGACGGGAATTTGTGAATTTGTTCAACATGTCATTCTCCTTGGATTATTAACGGACGGTAAGCAGGTAGGCCAGCACATCACCCTTTTCCTGCGGTGTACAGATACGATCCAGCACATCGTTGCAGTTCCGCTTGAACCATTTCTCTATTTTTTTCGGGTTGGTGAATCGCTCGGCATTCGCGGAAGGTGCAATCGGTTCGATTGGCTTGTCAGTCTTGGCATGTTTGCCGGTCGCTGCGGGATTTTCGGTATGGCAAGAAGAGCAACTCCATTCGTTGCCGTGCTTCACCTTGAAGAACGTCTCCCCGCGTGAGGCCGAAAAGCCCTGAAAATCCGGCGTGCTTCTGGCCGCCTCGCTTTGCAAGGCAGCCAGCACATCTTTGGGCGATTCCGCATATGCCGGTTGTACCGCCAGTCCGGCAGCAAGCAACAATACCGTTACACAAGATATACGCAACATGTTTGGTCTCCTATATCTGGTTATTACAGGTATGCAGATTAGGCGGTCAACCTTAAGGAATACTTAAGTACAACAAATAATTACCGGCAACTGGCTTTGCCAGCTATGCCGTCGTCACCACACATAGCCCGAGCTGGCTGCATGCATCGCAGGCAAAGCTTGTTGATGGTGTACTTAAAAATAGAACATCAGGTAAAGATCAGCTTGGTGCCGGCGATCAACAAGACCACCGCGAGGAATCGTTTGATCGCTGCAGAATCGAAACGGCGACTCCCCAGATAAGACCCGATGCCGCCGCCCAATGCCGCGACGACAAACAGCGGCACGATCAAAGTCGGCAAACTATTCGAATTCGACACATAACCGGTAAGCCCGGCCGCCGAATTGACCAGGATGAACAAGGCTGAAACGGCGGCGGCCGTCTTTGCTTCCGCCCAGCCCATCAACAACAGCAAAGGTGTCAGGAATATCCCTCCGCCTGTGCCGGTCAGGCCCGAAAGCAGCCCTATCCCGGCTCCCGCACTCATGGCCTGAAATCGCGGCGGTTGTTTCACCGGTTTGTTTTGATGCGCGGTAATCAGAAAGCGCACTGCCGAAAACAGCAGGATCAAACCGAGCAAGACCTTGAATATATGCGTCGGCAAATTGATGTATCCGCCGATGAACGCGAACGGCACCGCGAGCGTCGCAAACGGCCAGAACAACCGCCACGAAAAGTGTCCCGCCCGGAAGAACTGCCAGGTTCCTATCGATGCCACCAGAATGTTGAGCGAAAGCGCCGTCGGCTTGATGATCTCCGGCGCCAACGAGAGTAACGACATCACGGCGATATAGCCGGAAGCGCCCGCATGGCCGACCGTGGAATATAGTATCGCGATGACAAAGATGCCGGTGCTTAACAGGAGCAGGGTTTCAAGCGGCATCAGTATTGCCGGTCAAGGTTTGGATTGTGCATGCGCCGGACGAAACACCTTGCATTGATCCGGATCGGTTTCCAGATATGGCCCACCTATCAGGTCGATGCAATACGGCACGGCCGGGAACACGGCATTCAGGCAATCGTCGATCGCAGAAGGCTTGCCGGGCAGGTTGACGATCAGACTCTTGCCGCGTATCCCTGCGGTCTGACGCGACAGGATCGCGGTGGGCACGAACTTCAGCGATGCGGCGCGCATCAGTTCGCCGAAGCCCGGCATCATCTTGCTGCATACCGTCTCGGTCGCTTCCGGCGTGACGTCCCGCAGCGCCGGGCCGGTGCCGCCGGTAGTGACGATCAGACAGCATCCTTGCACGTCGCTCAGCTCGCATATTGCGGCTTCTACCAGAGGTTGTTCATCGGGTATCACTTTCGCCACCGCTTCCCATTGCGATGTCAGCACGCGCTTGAACCATGCATGGATCGCCGGACCGCCCTTGTCCTCGTATTCGCCGCGGCTGGCGCGATCGGAGATCGTCAGGATGCCGATGCGTGCGATGCTCATTCCGAAAATCCCCCTTCATCCTGATACTCAGTGCCGTCCAGCAACTGCACGGCCACTTGTTCACCAGCCTTGAGCCCAGTACTTGCAGCGGGAACGACCATCAGGCCGTCCGCTTTTGCCATCGACAGCAACATCCCGCTGCCCTGTGCGCCGGTGGAAGTTGCCGCATAGCCG
>QJWF01000049.1 GCA_003235435.1 Nitrosomonadales bacterium | reverse complement strand
AAGCCGGATGGAAAGGTGGTTTACGAAGGGGAGCACTTTTCACCATACGGAGTAAGGCGCTGTTTGCATTGTGGCATGTACTACCTTTCGCCGCGCCCGACAGAGCAGGCCATGATGGAGTTATATCGGCAGGACCATTATTTTGCCGGTGAGGATGAAGCGGGATACGGCGACTATGCCGTCCAGGAGCAGGCTTTGCGCTTAACCTTCCGCCGCCTGTTGCGCACTTTGGCGGCACGACGTCAGACCGGGGGTGCTTTGCTGGAAATAGGTTGCGGTTACGGCTATCTGCTGGACGAAGCGCGGCCTTACTTCGGCCGTCGGGTCGGTACTGATTTTTCCAGCGGGGCAGTACAACAGGCGCGGCCCCGAGCGGATCATGTATATCAGGGCGGCATCGATGCGGTGACCGATTCCGAGCGGTTCGATTTTATTATCGCCACCCATGTAATCGAGCATGTCTATCATCCGGAGGCATTCGTGCAGTCGCTGTTGCAGCGTTTGAGACCCGGCGGCAGGTTATTGGTCGCGGCGCCCGATATGGGCAGCTTTTGGCGAAAAATCATGGGCAAGCGCTGGCCTTCGTTCAAACTGCCGGAGCATGTGCTGTATTTCGACCGCGAAACGCTTCCGCAATTGTTGCAAACCGGTGGCGTTCGGCAGCTAGCACGTATGCCTTATCCCCATGCCTTCCCTTTGCCGCTGATCGCATCGAAATTGGGCTTCGGTCTTCCGTCGGCTCTTAACCGCTGTAGCTTGTGGTTGCCGGCGACAACTATTGCCTTCACCGGTGTAAAAGGTGACTGAAGCATTGCCGGCAGTCTTGTTGTTTGGTTTTTTGAGAGTATTCATTCGGGTTCGTCCTTGCCGGCAGGCGCTTAGCCCGTTATTCCTGCCAGCCACAACCTGAATCGCAATCCAAGGGCGGTTGTGTAGCCTATTTCTACGAAGCGTATTTTTCCCTCCGGGCTGATGATGAAGCTGGCGGGTACAGCATGAACACCCCATGCCGAGGAGAGACTGCCATCGGCGTCATTCAGCACCGGAAAATGCAAGCCTTGCACGGAAAGATGTTTGGCGACTGCCGCATCACTGCCGCTTCGCATCGCCACGGTGATGGTGTTCGGGCGATCCTGCGCGATGGCTGCGATGGAATCCTGTTCGGCCCTGCAGGGCAGACACCAGGTCGCCCAGAAATGTACCAGCACGGGTTGACCGGGTATGGCGGGCAGCGCGTATGCGCTGCCGTCGAGCAGCATGCCTTGCAGTGGCGGCGCCGAGCCACTCATTATGTCGCGCTGTTGCCACGCGCGGATACCCGCAATCAGCACGATCAACAACAGCAGGTGGAAGGCGCGCTTGCCCCAGATTTTCCTGCGCGAAATATTATTTACCCGCAATGCTAGTCCGCGAGTGTGACGCGCACACTGGCGCGCTCGCTGATGTGGTTGAACCATCCGGCCAGGTTAGGGTGCTCCCCGCGCCAGTCACGTTCGGGCTGGCGCAGATCCACATAGATCAGTGCACTTACCAGCGACAGGTCGGCCAGCGTGATCGATGAACCCTCGCACCACTCCTTGTTGCCCAGCTGTTCGGCGGCAAAGGATATCGCACGGGTGACGGCATCGTTGTGACGGGCAATGTTGCCGGACTCCTGTTTCTCTTTCGGGCGAATTTTCTCGGTGCGCACCACGACAACCGAATCCATGATTCCGTCTGCCAGCGCTTCCCATCTCCTTACGCGCATCCGGGCCAGCGCATCGGTGCGAGGGATAAGGACTGGCGACTCGTTCAGAGAGTCTGCATATTCCGCGATCACCGGCGAATCGAACACGCAGGTTTCGTCGTCGAGTATCAGGGCAGGGATGCGCCCGAGCGGATTGGCTCGTGCAGCCAGGCTGCCGGGCTCGCGTGGCGCATCGACGAGGAATTTGTGGGGGATACGTTTTTCAAGCAGGACAAGGCGCGCTTTTCGCGCATAGGGGCTGGTAGTGGTGCCGAGAAGTTTCATGGGTTTCTCCAGGAGAGAGTTGCCGGCATGACATCCGTTCCATCACACCGGAATAGCAGGATTGTCTGTGCGCATTATAGCCATCATCGCGATCGTTGAGTTCAAAGTAAACTTTATAACGGCGAACCCATTGAAAACCAATCGGGACAATAGCCTCCAACTCTATTCGCAATAACATCACGTTTGTTTGAATCGAAACTTTTTCTTGCCATGCCTGTCACGGGAAAGTAATCTGTCTGCATGATCATCATCACAATGGCCGTTTACCCTACAGGAGAAGAGAAAATGCGCAATCTGATTATTGTGTTGTTGATGCTGCTTTTCCCGGCAGGTGCTGCCAACGCCGAAGTAAGTGTCGGTATCGGTATAAGCGCTCCCGGCGTCAGCATCGGCATCAACCTTCCGGCGTATCCGAGGCTGGTCCGTGTGCCGGGATATCCTGTCTATTACGACCCTGGGCTGGATTCGAATTACTTCTTTTATGATGGTCTGTACTGGGTGCTACAGGGAGATGACTGGTACGTGAGCAGCTGGTACAACGGGCCATGGCGAATGGTGGCGCGCGAATATGTGCCGGTGTATGTGCTGCGAGTTCCGGTTCGCTACTATCGCAGGCCACCGCCGTATTTTCGAGGCTGGCGTGCAGACGCGCCGCCGCACTGGGGCGACCACTGGGGCCGCGAATGGGAACAGCGTCGTCAAGGTTGGGATCGATGGGATCGCCGCTCAGCGCCTCGCCCCGCGCCGTTGCCGTCCTACCAGCGCAGGTTTACCGGGGACAGATATCCTCATGAGGAAATACAGCCTACTATCCGATCCAAGAAATACCAGTATCAGCCGCGCGAACCAGTGACGAGGCAGTATTACGATCAGCGTCGCGGCCAGACCAGAGATCAAAACCGGGAACAGGAACAAAACAGGAAACGTGAGAACAAGCGCGAAGAGCGACGCCATGATCGCCGCTGATTTCTAAAGGTTGACGCACTGAACCACTGTATCAAGGTGCGTGAGACGATTTTCCCAGGCATGCAATCTCGAGAGAAATGGGGATCGATCCCGGTGGTTCTGGTCATTTTCCTGCCATCGCCAGATCGCGCAGACTGATGCCTTGCAACGATGCATCCACAGCCCCATCAGTACGCGCGAGCAGCTTCTCCACTTCGTCTTCGCGCGGCAGTATATCGTCGCTCATGCCAGGAACTTCTTCGGCTGAGCGCATCGTATCGAGAAGTTCCTTTACGGAGATCGTTTCGAAAGAGCGCGCCGGAATGTAACGCGGCGGATCGTCCGCGGTTTCGGTGATGTATCCGGCCTGCTGGATCGCCGCCAATACCGTCTCGACTGGCATAAGCGGCACGCCGATACGGTCGGCGAGTGCTTCCAGTGTCCAGCCTGCGGCGCTGGTATAGTAGTTGCGTCCGATGAACGTCGCGATCAGCAAGGCGATCTTTTCCTTTACCCGGCTGCTGAGTCGGAACTCGCGCCGTGGAGTGACCAGCAGCGCAGGGTACTGGTGGTAGCAGGCGATGCTGGCGCCGATCAGCACGATGATCCAGTTCAAGTAAAGCCAGATCATCGAGAAGATCACGATCGCGAAACCGGCATAGATAGCGGTGTACTTTGCCGAACTCGCGATGAAGGCGGCGAAGCCCCAACCGAGCGTTTGCCACAGGACCCCGGAGACAGTGGCGCCAACCAGCGCAGAAACAATATGCACGCGTGTA
>QJWF01000052.1 GCA_003235435.1 Nitrosomonadales bacterium | reverse complement strand
CGCTCGGACAATCCCCACAGATGGTTCGGCATGGGGTCGGTCGGGGTCGGTGTTCGGTCGGTCCACCGGATAATTGGTTACGCTTCTTGCGTTTTCCGTCGCAATTTCAGTGGGTTAGTGTTCCTCATAATCCCTTGGTCCCAGGTTCGAGTCCTGGCGGGCCCACCATCTCTCATAAAATTCATATAGTTATGGCATTGAGACCAAGGGATTGGAATCCCTTGGTGCTGGGCATTGGTGGGTGCACGGATGCGGAGTTTATGGGACGAGTGACTCGGCTCTTACCCTCGGGACGACGTATACTGAGGCTTCCCATGATGTGGAGATAGCTGAAATGTCGAAGTATGCGTGTTTAGCGGCACCTCGTAAAACGCACGGTGTTGAATTGCGCTGAACATTGACCCACCTTGACATCGGAGCTTGACCCGACCACGAAAATCTATTTTCCTAAAACCATTAATAAAGATATGACTTGAAGTGGTTCACGCAAATAGCAAATTTGTGTCAACAGAATGCACAAATCAACAAGCATTAAAAATAAAGTACTTAGGGGCGTCTATGAGGACAATGCCGGCATTCCGCGCACAGACTATGGAAAGAGACGCCCAAGTAACCCAAAACATCAACATGCCAAGGGTCGCAAGGCAGTCGTTTTAGTGTTGCTGCTTTTATTGCCTGTATTCGGGATTAACGTCAGGCTGACTCTGGATGACAGCAGGGGACCAGTTGCGATGCCGGCGCATGATGCAGTATCACTGTTTCATCGCACTGATTCGCTGATTTTTACTCAGGAAACGTGGGATGTCCATCGAGAAAGCGACCCGGCTGCAACCACAGATCCGGCATACATGCCAGCAAACGACATCATTACAGTCGATGACTATGATGCCATGCTCACCCGGCTTGACATACCCATGGCAGACCTGTTCGATCTCAAGATTGGCACCATTGTCATTGACCCGGGACATGGCGGAATTGATCCGGGTGCAATGGGGCACCAGGGTCTGAAGGAAAAAGATGTCTCTCTGGATATCGCCAGGAAATTGCGAGACAAACTTACCAGGACAGGCAGATACCGCGTACTACTTACTCGCGAGGAAGACAGAAAGGTATACCTGAAGGACCGCGTTGCCTTTGCCAAAGACAATAACGCGGACTTGTTTATCTCGATCCACGCAAATGCCCTGCCAACGGAAGCCTCGAGTCTCAATTATGTCGAAACCTATTACTTTGGCCCATATTCGGACAAGCGAAGCCTGGAAATTGCGGAGAAAGAGAACCATGATTCCGACTATGCCATCGGCGATTTCCGCAAGATAATCGCTAAAATCGGCGACACCATGAAAACGGAGGAATCGAAGGATCTTGCAAACGCCATTCACAGCAAGCTCTACAGCGGCCTGAAAAGCCACAACCAGGACCTGATAGACGCAGGCTCGAAGACGGGACCGTTTGTGGTACTGTTAGGGGTCGAAGTTCCGAGTGTACTGGTGGAAGTTTCGTGTATCAGCAACATGGCCGAGGAAACACGCCTAAGTAAACCCGGGTACCGCGATGATGTCGCGGATTACTTAAAATTGGGAATTATAGATTATCTTGATCAGCGTGAGCATCGAAGCACACGAGAGGGAGGTCAAATTAATTATGTCTTCAAGCAAGAAAAATAACATGCTGTACATCGGGATTGATCTGGGAACATCCAGGTCAGTGGTATCGGCAAGTAACGGCAACCGGAAGTGGGTGGAAAGCTATGTGGGGTGGCCGAAGGACTTCGTTGCAAAAAAGATGCTTGGAAAACGTGTCTTATTTGGCAACGAGGCACTTGAGCACCGGCTCGCACTGAACCTTTCACGGCCACTGCAGAACGGTGTCCTCAAGGAAGGCACCGAACAGGATGAGGCTGCTGTCGAAGAACTGATCGGGCATTTGATCGAACTCGCTGATATCGGAACGGACAGCGAGATATGTGTTGCCGTTGGCGTACCGGCAGAAGCGCTGAAGGTCAACAAGATCGCCATCAAGAATGCCATATCCAGCCATGCGAAGAAGCTGATGGTCGTCTCCGAACCCTTTTCCGTTGCGTACGGTCTAGGTGCACTGGATAACACCATGATCATCGACATTGGCGCAGGTACCGTGGATTTCTGCATCATGCATGGCACGGTGCCCCTGGAAGAGGACCAGCGCAGCATCCTCATGGCTGGTGACTATATCGACGAGCAACTCCTGCGTTTGCTGTCCGAAAAGCACCCCGAAGCTGATTTTTCTCTGAACATGGTGCGCAAGTTCAAAGAGAAACATGGTTTCGTGGGTGACCCGAAACGCAGGGTCAAGGTTGATGCCCCGGTGGATGGAAAATTCACGGAATTTGACATTACAGAGGAAATGCGCCGGGCCTGCGAAAGCGCCATGCCCGCAATTGTGGAGACGGTCATCGACTTGATCGCAGGATTTGATCCTGAATTTCAGGAGAGCGTACGGAAGAACATCATTATTGCAGGTGGCGGCAGCCAGCTTAGCGGGCTGGAAAGCTATCTTACCGAGGCCACCAAGCAATTCGAGTCATGCACATTTACATGCATCGGTGACCCGCTCTACGCAGGCGCAGATGGTGCACTGGAACTTGCGACCGATATGCCTGAAGAGTTCCTGGAGAAACTCTGATCAACAGCAAAGCTGGTCTGCCCACCGAATACGTGGGTAGACCAGCACACCTGGCAGCATGAAATGATCGGCATTGAGGACACCTGTTCCTCGCATAAATCAGGCAGTATGTGAAAACTGAGCAGACATGACGGTTGCCGTGGCTCCTGATGCGGAAATGCAGGATGCTGCAGGCCTCCTCTATATTCAAGGGCGCTATGAAATCTGCTTCGGTTTTCACCGCATGATGGCTATGGTGACTAGTAGGCCAAGCACGACTGCAACGGCAGCAATCATCATGATGAGCTGCATTTTCTGTTGATGCAGTTGAAACTTTAACTGCTTCAATTTCTTGTCCTTCAGCTCGAACTCGGTCTGCAAACGCTTTTCGAGTAACTCGGCATGGTTACCCGCCACCTCTAGTTGAGCGATTGCGCTATCGAGGAAAGTCTCGATCCGCAATCGCTGTTCCTCATTCTCCTGACGCAGCGCGGTAATATCCTGATCTGTTGCATCCATGCGCACCATAACCTCCTCCAACGAGCCCTCAAGCAACATGAGCGACTGATGATACTGATCCAGGCGATGGTTAGTTTCGTTATCACGCGACTCCAGCCGGCTGCTGCTTTCGGCCAGCTCGGTCCTGAGTGCCTTAAGCTGGTCACGCGCCGAGTCCTGCAGGAACTTTATTTGTTTGTTCCTAATCTCCAGCCGATTAGCGGTTTCAGCCACATATGCCTTGAGTGACAAGGCAGTCTCCCGCTCCTGGTTGCAACCAGTTTCCAACTCGCTTATCCGCTGCTCGCACTCGGATAAGCGGGCACCGTTTTTGGCACGAGAGATGTCGTTTTCCCTGCAATCGTGATCCAGGGCATCTATTCTGCGTAACAACTCCGATCTTAACCGACCTTCTTCTGCCCTGTTATGCTCCTGCCTGGCGTTTAGGGCTTGCAGGTTGCTGGCAAGGGAAAGGATCTGCTGATCAAGTTGCACCAGCTGTGAGCGTAGACCGGTTTCACGGCAGGATAATCTTTTGATGCCAGCAATTACCCGGCTCCAGTAATGCCCCAAAGTATCCACAATGTTTGCCCTATT
>QJWF01000251.1 GCA_003235435.1 Nitrosomonadales bacterium | reverse complement strand
ACACCAACCAAGCGCTGGTTATCTCCTGCTTGCATAAGAGGAAATTGAAGATTGGACTAAAAACGGGAGTCATGTCGGATAAACACAACTCCCGTTCAACAATAATATCTGCTCTGTTAAGATTTCAACGCAACAAATACTTCTTCCAGCATCTTCTTGGCATCGCCGAATAACATGCGGTTGTTCTCTTTGTAGAAAAGCGGATTATCCACGCCCGCATATCCGGTCGCCATGCTGCGCTTCATCATGATCGAGGTCTTGGCCTTCCACACTTCCAGAACCGGCATGCCGGCGATGGGGCTGTCCGGATTTTCCTGTGCCGCAGGATTCACGATGTCATTGGCACCGATCACCATTGCGACGTCGGTATCTGGGAAATCCTCGTTGATCTCTTCCATTTCCATGACAATGTCGTAAGGCACCTTTGCTTCTGCAAGCAACACGTTCATATGACCGGGCATGCGGCCTGCCACCGGGTGGATGCCGAAGCGCACGTTGACGCCATGCTCGCGCAGGTACTGGGTAATTTCATACACCGTGTGCTGTGCTTGCGCCACCGCCATGCCATAACCGGGGACGATGACCACGTTCTTGGCTTCGCGCAGCAATTCTGCGGTCTCGACCGCGCTGATAGGCACTACTTCTCCGGCTGGTTGGGCATCGGCGCTGGCTGCGGCAGCCTTGCCACCCCCGGTACCGAATCCGCCTGCGATGACGCGGATAAAATTGCGGTTCATCGCGCGGCACATGATGTAGGATAGGATCGCACCGCTGGAGCCCACTAGCGCACCGGTGACGATCAGCAAGTCGTTGTTCAGCATGAAACCCGTTGCTGCGGCCGCCCAGCCGGAATAACTGTTGAGCATGGATACCACGACCGGCATGTCAGCCCCGCCGATGGCCATCACCATATGGATACCAAACAACAGCGCGACCACTGTCATCACAGCCAGCGCGATCATGCCGCCGCTTAACGACTCTGCATGCAGGAATACACTGCCGAAAAAGATAACGACCAGCAGCCCGGCAAGATTCATCCAGTGACGACCTGGCAGCAGCACGGGTTTGCCGCCGATTATGGCCGACAGCTTGCCGAAGGCAATGATGGAACCCGAGAAAGTGATCGCACCGATCAGAATGCCGATGTATACCTCGATCTCATGGATGGTTTTCTCGGCGTTGCTCAAGCCGGCAGAGGCCACCGGATCGATGTAGTTTGCGAAGCCGACAAGGCAGGCAGCCAAACCGACCAGGCTGTGCATCAGCGCAACCAGTTCCGGCATCTGTGTCATCTTTACCTTGCGTGCCGCGACCAGTCCCACGCTGCCGCCCACCACCATCGCGGTAATGATCCATGAAATACCCGCTGAACTGACACGGGGGCCGAACACAGTTGCCAGCACAGCGAGGGTCATGCCAATCATGCCGTAGAGGTTGCCGCGACGGGAAGTCTCCGGACTGGAGAGACCACCCAAACTCAGGATGAACAGGATGATTGCGCCGATATAAGAAACCGTAGACAAGCTTGCAGACATCATCATGATTTCCCTTATTTACGGAACATCGCCAGCATGCGCTGGGTTACGGCGAAACCACCGAACATGTTGATCGAGGTGAGCGCAATGCCCAGCATTGCCAGCCATCGTATCCAGCCATCCGGCCTGTCCATGACACTTCCCAGCAGCGAGAGCGGCGGGGCGATCTGTACCAGTGCACCGATGGCGATGATGCTGCTGATCGCATTGGTAACGCTCATCAGCGGCGTATGCAAAGCGGGTGTGACGTTCCACACCACCATGTAGCCGACGAAACAGGCAAGCACGAAAACGGTGAAATGTCCGAGGAAGGCCGCCGGTGCGAAGGCGCCAATCAGCCAGAACAGCGCAGCACCGATACCGAAGAAGACCGCCAGTTTGGTACCTGACATCGGTGGGCTCGGCTCACCATGCGCGGGCGCAGGCGTAACCGGCTTGGCCGAGGCGGGCTTGGTCGCGGCTGCAGGAAGTTTGGGCGGAGGTGCGGGCCAGGTGATCGCACCATCCTTGATGACCGTCAACCCGCGAATAGCGTCGTCTTCCATATTGACGTTGATGACGCCGTCCTTGGTCTTGCACAACTCTTCGGTCAGGCGGAACAGATTGGTGGCATACAGCGTAGAAGACTGCTTGGACAGACGACTGTTCAGGTCGGTGTAACCGACGATGGTCACGCCGTGCTTCACCACCGCCTGACCTGGCTCGGTCAGTTCGCAGTTTCCGCCGCGCTCTGCCGCCATATCAACAATGACGCTGCCCGGCTTCATGCTTTGCACCATCTCGGCAGTGATGAGCCTTGGCGCAGGCTTGCCGGGAATCAGCGCGGTAGTGATGATGATGTCCACTTCCCTGGCCTGCTTGGCGTACATCTCGCGCTGTGCCTGCTGGAAGCCCTCGCTCATTACCTTGGCATAACCACCACCGCCACCCCCTTCTTCTTCATAATCGACCTTCACGAACTCGCCGCCCAGCGACCTGACCTGGTCGGCCACTTCGGCGCGCGTATCATTGGCGCGCACGATGGCACCCAGGCCGGCAGCTGCACCTATCGCGGCCAAGCCGGCCACACCTGCACCAGCAATGAATACCTTGGCCGGTGGTACTTTGCCTGCGGCGGTGATCTGGCCATTAAAGAAGCGGCCAAAGACATTGGCGGCCTCGATGACCGCGCGGTATCCCGCTACGCCAGCCTGCGAGGTCAAGGCATCCATTTTCTGGGCGCGACTCAACATCCGCGGCAAGCAGTCGATGGCAAGTACGGTCGATTTCTTCGCAGCAAGTTGCTGCATCAATTCCGGGTTCTGCGCCGGCCAGATAAAGCCGATCAAGGTAGTGCCTTCGCGCATCAGCGCAACTTCGGCACTCGTCGGAACGGTCACCTTGAAAACGATGTCGGACTCTCCCCACAACTTGCCCGTGCCCTTGATAATGTCGGCACCGGCAGCGCGGTAGGTATCGTCACTAAAATTCGCTCCATTACCCGCACCGGATTCTACTGAAACCTGAAATCCAAGCTTGATCAGTTTCTCTACGACATCAGGCACAGTTGCAACGCGCTTTTCACCGGTTGTCGTTTCGGCAGGAATGCCAATACGCATGTATCTCTCCTCTTTTGAAATCTAATTGACCACCACTACTAAAATACCGAATGCTGCAAAAAATCAAAGGATTGATTATACCGCTTCCCCTCCAACATAACATCCCCCACCGTCCACCTTGATCATGGGCTCCCAGTAACCTTGGTCAAGAAATTTTGTTATGTATTTTCTGAATACATGTTCTCCCAGCAATCTCTCTTTCTATCAGATTGAAGATGAATTGGATGTACATACAAATTTCGCATTGGAGAATAAATTTCACATCGAGTGAATGTCTATCCATCAACTTGCTTCCTCCCACATCTCGACAAGCAAAATTAGACAGAGAGGAAAACCTCCAATCCCGAGGTCAAATTAAAGTGGTTGTAAAATACAAAAAGCTTGCTATAATCAACGCGAAACCGGATACAACTAAGAAATCGCATGAACAATTCGGGCGACCATTCTAGAAGGGGACGCAATGTCGTTTGAACTGATCGAAAACAGTTTTGAAAATTCTGCAGCCCCGCTTGTAGTCATCATCGATGACGAATTCACCAGCCGATTAATACTAGACAAAGTATTGCAAAGCGTCCAAAAGAACATCTCCGTAAAAACATTTTCCGATCCGATAACCGCTC
>QJWF01000190.1 GCA_003235435.1 Nitrosomonadales bacterium | reverse complement strand
CACGGACATTTCCTAGTTAAGGGAAAACAAAAAAACAAAAGAAAAGTCATTCCCCGAATTCAGGAATATTCCCGTTGATCAGAAATAGAATAATACTGAATGTCTGATTTTTACATCACACTGAAGTCCGCGGAATGGCGATCATCGCTGATTGCGGCAGACTCAAGTCTGATTCACAGTCACACGTGAATTTCCGCCTTTCATCATGCCGACAACCGCTGCCTGAGCAAAGCCGGCACGCTGAAAACAGGAGATAACCTGGTTAATGGCATCGGGTGAAGCGGCTACCAGCAACCCGCCGCTGGTTTGCGCATCGGCAAGCACCCTTCGCTGCCAGTTCTCCAGATGCGCAGCGAAATCCACCTCATGTCCGTAGCTTTTAAGATTGCGGTCGATCGCACCGGGACCATATCCCTGCTGTGCCAATGGCAGCGCCTCGGACAATATCGGTACCTTGTCGAACTTCAATTCAGCACCCAAACCCGAGCCGCGGCACATCTCCAGCAGGTGGCCGAGCAGACCGAAGCCTGTCACATCTGTCAGTGCATGCACGGCTTTCATTCCGGACAATTCACTGCCCACTGCATTGAGCTGAGTAGTGGTCGCTATCATCTGCGCATACGCCTCGGCGGACAACACATCCTTCTTTAGCGCAGCTGCCAATATGCCGACACCGAGGCCCTTGCCGAGGATCAGTGCATCGCCGTCCTGAGCCTTGCTGTTTTTCTTGAGCCTGTCGGGATGTACGATGCCGATCGCAACCAGACCGTAGATAGGTTCGACCGAATCAATGGAATGCCCGCCCGCCAGCGGTATGCCCGCTGCTTCGCAGACCTCCTCTCCGCCCTGCAGGATCGCGCGTATCGTTTCGACCGGCAGTTTGCTGATCGGCATGCCGACGATCGCCAGTGCCATGATAGGCGTCCCGCCCATTGCATATACATCTGACAGCGCATTGGTCGCGGCGATCCGGCCAAAGTCGAACGGGTCGTCCACGATGGGCATGAAAAAATCCGTGGTCGCGATGATCGCCTGCTGGTCGTTCAGGCGGTACACCGCTGCGTCGTCGCTGGTCTCTGTGCCGACCAGCAGGTTGGCAAACGGCAGCTTGTCTTTTGTTTTGCCCATGATCTCCTGCAACAGGGATGGCGCTATTTTGCAGCCGCAACCGCCACCATGCGACAATTGGGTCAATTTCACTTCAGACATTATCGGGTTCCTGATTCAAAGATGCTTTTCAAAACCGCGAACCTATCACAGCTTGGACAATTTGACGAAATCATCGACGTGCGCACGCCGCTGGAATTCGCCGAGGACCACATTCCCGGAGCGATCAATTGTCCGGTGCTGTCCAATGACGAACGCGTAACGGTCGGCACTTTATACACTCATGTGTCCCCGTTCGAGGCGCGCAAGGTCGGCGCAGCGCTGACCGCAAAAAACATCGCACACCATCTGGAAACACGCTTTCAAGGCCATCCCAAGTCATGGCGCCCGCTGGTCTACTGCTGGCGCGGCGGACAGCGCAGCGGCGCGATGAGCATCATCCTGGCCCAGGTGGGATGGGCGGCACACAAACTGGAAGGCGGCTACAAGACGTATCGGCGCGACGTGCTTGAAAAACTCGGGAAACTGCCGCAGCAATTCACGTTCCGCGTAATCTGCGGGCCGACCGGATCGGGCAAGAGCCGGTTGCTCGCCGCACTGGCTCAGACCGGACATCAGGTCCTGGACCTCGAAGGACTGGCACAACATCGCGGCTCAGTGCTTGGCAACCTGCCACGGCAGCCGCAACCTTCGCAAAAATGGTTCGACAGCCTGCTGACAAAATCTCTGCTTTTGTTCGACCCGTCACGACCGGTATATGTGGAAGCGGAAAGCAAGAAGATCGGCAATATCGCCCTGCCCCCAGCCCTGTTCGATGCGATGCATAACAGCACATGTCTGCTGTTGGATACGCCGCTGGAAAAGCGCGTGTCAGGATTGCTGGATGATTACCGGCACTATATTGAAAATCCCGAAACATTCATCGAACATCTCAAACCGCTGTACCGATTTCACGGTTCGAAGCAACTGGAGCACTGGAGCGGAATGATACGTGCCGGAGACTTCGAGCCCATGGTCGCGGAGTTGCTGACGCTGCATTACGACCCAAGCTATCTACGCGCGACTACCGGGCACTATGCGAACCTGGACAAGGCGCAGCATGTTGCGCTGGAGGATCTGTCGGAAGAATCACTAATAAAAGTAGCCGGAAATATCCAGACTTGAATTTAAAACGTTGCGAGCGAAGGTAGAACAAGGCGCGAAAGAACGAAAAAACGGAGTTTACATAGTAGTAAATGAGCATTTTGAGTTCTTGAGCAACACAGTTATGCCAAGCACAGCAGTTTTTATTCGAACAACCACATATCCATCGCCAGAAGACCGTAAGTCATTACCTGATTCAAACGCTGCGAGTTGGTTATGCTGTCCGCCGCGCCGAGTGCCACGAACAGCGGCAGCAGATGCTCGTCGGTGGGATGATTCTGCACCGCGTGCGGCGCAAGCGTGCGATAGGCGCTGAGCGCTGCAAGATCGCCTGCAACGATACGTTGCGCCATCCAGTCGCAGAATTCAGTTACCCATGCGGGTGCGGGCGCACCCTGCGGATGGCTGCGCAAGGCGCGCAGGTTATGCGTGATCGAGCCGCTGCCGACGATCAGCACGCCCTGCTCGCGCAACGGGTGCAGCGCGCGGCCCAGCGCGATGTGCCAAGCCGGATCTTTATCCGATTGCAGCGAAACTTGCGTGACCGGAATATCGGCTTTCGGATACAGCAAACTCAGCGGTACCCAGGCACCGTGATCCAGTCCGCGCGCGTCATCCAGTTGCGCCGTGATGCCTGATCGTTGCAGGGCATCGGTTGTAGCATGAGCCAGCTCCGGCGCGCCCGGCGCGGGATATTGAAGCTTGTACAGTTCTTCCGGAAAGCCGTAGAAGTCGTGGATGGTCTCCGGTTGTACGGCGCAACTGACTGTAGGCATCGGCGTATCCCAGTGCGCCGAGATCACCAGAATGGAAGATGGGCGTGGCAGCTCCGCACCCAGCCTGCGCCACGCAGTACCGGTTTCACCCGGTTCTATCGGCAGCGTAGGTGCACCATGGGAGACGAACAATACCGGCATTCTCATGGCACAAATGCTAGCACGGCGAAGCGGAGAACTGAATAAACCATCTGGATTAAAATAACCGCGAAATTTCCAGGAGGTAAATATGGAACTCAGAAGGCTGGGAGAAAGCGATCTTCATGTATCGGTGCTGAGCCTGGGCACAATGACCTTCGGTGAGCAGAATAGCGAGGCGGATGCACACGCGCAGCTCGATCTGGCCGTGTCGCGCGGGGTGAACTTCATCGACACTGCCGAGATGTATCCGGTGCCGCCGCGAGCCGAGACGGTGCACCGCACCGAGAGCTTCATCGGCACATGGCTGAAGCATCAGCCGCGCGACAAACTGATCATCGCCACCAAGATCGCCGGACCGTCGCGCGGATTTGCCTGGATACGCAACGGACCGCACATCAATCGCGAGCAGATCCATGCGGCGATTGACGGCAGCCTGAAGCGTTTGCAGACCGACTATGTCGACCTGTACCAGATCCATTGGCCGGACCGTTATGTTCCGATGTTCGGGGCAATCAGTTACGACGTTTCGAAAGAACATGACACTGTTCCGATCACCGAACAACTGGAAGCACTGGCCGATCTGGTCAAAGCCGGCAAGGTTCGCCATATCGGGCTATCCAACGAGACTCCCTGGGGCGTAATGGAATTCGTGCGCT
>QJWF01000004.1 GCA_003235435.1 Nitrosomonadales bacterium | reverse complement strand
CCATTGCAAGCGGTGCGGCATTTATAGCGCCACCGTCAAGTTTTATGCGCGCGGCCATGCTTCCGTCCTCGCGATTCAAGCCGTTCAGATATCCTTCATAGTCACCGACCACGACCAGATTTTCGAATACCAGCGGGGAAGAGATGTCGCGCAGGGATAATTTATCGTTTTACCACAGCGTGCTTCCGCTTGTCTTGTCGAGCGCTATCACCGACCCCTTCGCATCGCTTATGTAGAGATATTTGCGCAGCAGCATCAAGCCCTTGTCGCTGGAGATGTCGCGGTTCCACATCGGGCTGCCCCGTGCCACGTCAAAACATGCAACGCGACCCTGAAACGCGATGGCACAGACTTGCTCATCATCGACAACCGGGTTGCTGGTGATGTCGCTGATACGTTCGAGCTCGGTACTGCCGCGTGGCTGGGACACAGCAACCTCCCACAGTACAGATCCGTCCGATACATTCAGCGCGACCAGCTTGCCTCCGGCAAAACCGGCATATGCCACGCCTCTCTGTATCGTCACTCCTGCGTGACTGCGCACGACCAGTGCCGGCGTGCTGCGTTCGTACAACCACAAACGTTTATTGCCGTCTGAAGCATCCAAAGCGGAGATTCGCCCGTCCCCGCTGCGCACGATCACCACGCCAGCCGAGACTTGCGGCGCGCTCAGTACTTCGCTGGGAACTTTGCCCCTCCAGAGCTGTTTTCCGTTTTCGTCAAATGCCAGCACATCGCCTTTGTCGCTCCCTACAATCACCATTCCTTCTCCGCTGCCCACTCCTCCGCTTATGGTAATTCCCGTCTTGACACGCCAGACCTGCTTGCCGCTGCTTCGGTCAAGGCGTACCAGTGCACCTTTCGCTGAAGCGCCATATACCGCATCAGCCGTAAGCGCGGGTCTTAGCAGACTCAATCCGGAATTGCCAGCTTCTGCATGCCAGCGTTCCTCGAACCTTGCTGTCCGGATGAACTCGACCAGGTCGGCCGGTCCCGCTACGCCCTTGATATCGGCCAGGCCCGGGGAAGAATTGCCGGTACACCCGGCAAACACGAACAGCGCCAGTATCAAAGCATGTCCCAAACACGATCGAAGGACATGTCCAGTTCCCATCCAGACCGAAGCCTTGTTGAACGGACCCACGAAATGAATCGCATATCTCATTTGCTTGTTACCAGTGCATCGAGTTTCATCTTGATCAGATTGCGATACATGCTTTTTGGATCGGTTTTTTCATAGGCCAGCTTGTAAGCGCTCCTTGCCTCGTCAACCTTGCCTTGCGCACTCAGCACATCACCCTCCAGATCGGTATACAAGCTGTCGAACGAAGCGGAATGGTCCGATTTAAGCAGTGTCAATGCTTCAGCGTACTTTGCCTCATCCAATAGCAATGACGCCAACCGCAGCCGCGCGACGTCGCGCAGTTCGGCTTCTCCGGCGTGATCGATGACCCACTGCAACTGCGTCTTGGCTCGAGCCGCATCATTGCCATGCTCGTTTACTTGCGCCGCCAGCAAGGCAGCCCGCGATGCGTATGCAGTCGAGCTGAACTTGTCCATCATTGCAGCGGCGGCATCGTTGACTCGCCCTGCATCGTTCCCTGACAGCTGCCTGATGAACTCCGAATACAGCGTGGCGGCCTGCATGGATTGATTGACATGGTAATACTGCCAACCGCGCCAGCCGCCGACCGCAACGACGGCGATCAGCAATGCGCCGAGTATCAGGTTGCGATTGTCCTTCCACCACGCTTTGAATTCCTCGAGTTGTTCCTGTTCCTGCAAATCCAGTGCTGCCATGCTGTAGACTCCTACTTGATAAATTGATTGACTGTCCTGGTGAGAGCATCCAGTGCAACACGGGTTTGTTCGCCGCCCTGCATCGGTTTGACACTCGCTTCGCCGGCTCTTGCTTCGTCGTCCCCGATCACAACAGCCACGTATGCGCCGCTGGCATCTGCCTTTTTCATCTGCGACTTGAAGCTGCCGCCACCGCAGTGCAAAAGCACACGCAGTCCGTCATCGCGCAACCGTTCGGCAACCGAGCTTGCCAATCGGCCCGCGAGCTCTCCCTGATGCGCCACGTATGCATCCACCTGTTGGCGCGGCAATGTCATACCGCTATCCTGCAACAAAGCCAGCAGGCGCTCCACCCCCATCGCAAAGCCTGTCGCAGGAGCGGGTTTCCCGCCGATCTGCTCGATCAATCCGTCATAGCGTCCGCCGGCACAGATCGTGCCTTGCGCTCCGAGATCGGTGGTGACCCACTCGAATACGGTGCGGTTGTAATAATCCAGACCGCGCACCAGACGGGGATTGATCTCGAAGGCGACGTCGTGCTGTTCGAGTATTGCCTGCACTGCGGCAAAATGCTGCAGCGCATCGTCATCGATCTCGTCCATCAGCTTCGGCGCTGCATCTATCAAGCCCTGCATTGCCGGATTCTTGCTGTCCAGGATACGCAACGGATTCGTGTGCAAACGGCGGACCGCATCGGCATCAAGCATGTCCTGGCGCCGCCCGAAATAATCGATCAGCTTGGCGCGATGGCGCTTGCGCGCTGCGGCATCGCCGAGCGTGTTCATCTGCAGTGTCACGTCACGCAGGCCGAGTTTGTGCCACAGCCGCGCGCACATCAGTATCTGTTCAGCATCGATGTCCGGCCCGGCAAAACCCAGCGCTTCCACGCCGTATTGATTGAACTGGCGATAACGACCCTTTTGCGGCCGCTCATGGCGAAACATCTGGCCGCTGTAATAAAGACGCTGCGGTGCGTTGTACAGCAAATTGTGCTGCAGCACCGCACGCACGCACGAGGCCGTTCCCTCCGGGCGCAGCGTCAGCAGATCTCCGTTGAGACTATCCTCGAAGCTGTACATCTCTTTTTCGACAATGTCGGTCACTTCCCCGATGGCACGCTTGAACAGAGCCGTCGGCTCGACCAGCGGCATGCGGATATTGCGATAACCGTAACTATGCAGCCAGTCACGCACCACTTCTTCGAACCAAAGCCATAATTCCGCTTCGTCCGGCAGTATGTCGTTCATGCCGCGCACGGCTTGTAATGTTTTGTCGCTCATAATTTAAGAACCATGAAAGGTAATGCACAACCGACGCAACCGCGCCGCCCTCCCTGCCATGAGGTTTGCATTTCACTTTTCACGTTTCACATAGGTGTTTACCACATACTCATCCACGATGCGTGTGAATTCCTGCGCGATGTTGTCGCCACGCAACGTCATCGCCTTTTCGCCGTCGATGTAGACTGGCGCCGCCGGACTCTCGCCAGTGCCGGGCAGGCTGATGCCGATGTTGGCCAGTTTGCTTTCTCCCGGACCGTTCACGACACAACCCATCACCGCAACAGTCATGTTTTCCACGCCTTGATACCGGTTGCGCCACAGCGGCATCTGCTCGCGCAGATGCGTCTGGATGCTTTGCGCCAATTCCTGAAAGAAGCTGCTGGTGGTCCGCCCGCAACCGGGACAGGCGGTAACCATCGGCGCGAACGCACGCAAGCCCATGGTCTGCAGTATCTCCTGGCCAACGATAACTTCCTGCGTGCGGTCGCCGCCCGGTTCCGGCGTCAGCGAAATTCGTATCGTGTCGCCGATACCCTCCTGCAGCAGCACAGACAGTGCGGCGGTCGATGCGACGATACCCTTGGAACCCATTCCTGCTTCGGTCAGTCCGAGATGCAGCGCGTAGTCGCATTGCTGTGACAGCGTCCGGTACACCGCGATCAGATCCTGCACTTCGCTGACCTTGCATGACAGCACGATGCGATCGTGCGCCATGCCCAACTGCTCGGCACGGGCCGCGCTTTCCAGCGCAGAAGTGATCAGCGCTGCGCGCGTCACTTCGCTTGCTTCTTTGGGCTGCGCCAGACGCGAGTTCTCGTCCATCATGCGCACCACCAGTTTCTGGTCCAGGCTGCCCCAGTTCACCCCGATACGAACAGGTTTGTCGTAACGGATCGCGGTTTCGATCATCATCGTGAACGGATCATCTTCCTTGCGGTTGCGCCCGACGTTGCCGGGATTGATGCGGTATTTCGCCAGCGCCTGCGCGCAATCTGGGAATTCGGTGAGCAAACGGTGCCCGTTGTAGTGGAAATCGCCGACCAGCGGCACATCGCAACCCATGTCATCAAGCTGTGAGCGGATGCGCGCCACGTGTGCGGCGGCTTCTGGCGTGTTTACCGTGATGCGTACCAGTTCGGAACCGGCCTGAGCCAGTTCGATTATCTGCTTGGCCGTCGCATCAGCATCGGCAGTATCGGTGTTGGTCATCGACTGCACCACAACAGGCGCGCCGCCGCCAAGCATCACCCTGCCGACCAGCACCCGTTGCGACGGGCGGCGCTTGATGGTGGCCGCACTCATGCTCACTTCAATGTCACGTGCGCCACTTCGCTATATTTGTTAATATAGGGAGTCAGATCTACCTGTTTGCCGTCATGATACAAACGTGCCGCCATACCATGGCCTATCAGCATGGTGAAAGGTGCCCGACCGTAAACAATCAGTTCACTTCCGGCAGGATTGACCTGTGATGACAGTATCTTGTCATCCTTGTCCCTTATTTCAGTCCATGATTCATCGCCAAACTCCAGACGTAACTGAGAGACTTTTGTGGTATCGTCAGACTGGGTTTCTGCTGCCGAAGGCATCGTCTGCTGCTGAGTTGCCGGTTTGGCCTCCGGTTTCGTTTCCGGCTTGACTTCGGTTTTGATCTCTGGCTTGGTCACCGGGCTGACTGTCGGACCGAGCCCCAGCATCTCAACCGGCTTCGGTTCCTGTTTGATCACCTGCGGTTTGGTTTCAGGTTTGGTCTCAGGTTTGGCAGCAGGCTTGGTTTCCGGCTGAACACTTTCGGTTTTGTTTTTTGCCTTGGGCGTACTGGCAATTGCCGTTTCTTTGATCTGCTCGTCCGGTTTTGGCTGAGTCGGAACTGGCTGCTCTTCCTCGGGCAAGGTGACCGGCGTTTCGACCCGAGCTACTTCGATATGTTTGACAGGCGACATGACATTCCACAACGCGATCCCACCGGCAACCACGGCCAGCACAGCCGCTGCTGCTAGCAACATCACGTTTTGCCGGAACAGAGAATTCGCGCTCGGGAAAGGCACTCCGACAGACTCAGGTATCACCAGTTCCATCGTTGCCGTCTTGGAATGCGGCAACGCAGCCAATAATTTTTGCGAATCCAATTGCAATATCTTGGCATAGCTGCGGATGAAACCGCGCAAGAACGCTTCTTCTGGAAGCTGCTGGTAATCGCCCGCCTCGATCGCTTCAATCTGGCGCGGCGCGAATTTGATCTGATTGGCAACATCAGCCACACTCAATCCCAAATGTTCGCGAGCCTCGCGCAATACCTTTCCCAGCGTGGCTTCCGTGATATCGCCGGATCTGTCCGTTTGTGCAGGATTATTTTCGGGTAACTGTTCCATTATTTGCCACTCATCATCAATTCGGTTTCACGCGCATCTGGAAACCGCTTGCGCAACTGCAATCCATAACTGGCCTCGGCATCACGGTCACCAGTCTTGCGCGAGATACGCACCGCAAGCCAGAGCTGATCTGCCGTAAGGTTGTCCGAGCTCCTGGAATATTTCGTAAAATATTGTTTCGCAGCAGAATAATCCCCGTCGGAAAAATTGATCTCAGCCATAGCCAACAATGCCTGCGGCATACCTGGTTGTGCAACCAGAGCGCGCTGCAGAAACTCCCGGGCATCCTTGTTGTTGCCCATTTTCCGCGAACAGACTCCCGCATTCAGAAAGGCTCGAGCGGGTGTCCGGTACAATGGATCCTTCAATGCCGCCATGAAATGCGGAATGGACTCCTTTTCCCTGTCTCGCTGGCACAGGAACCAACCGTAATTGTTGTGTGCATCCGAATCGTTCCTGTCAAGGCTCAGACTCTTCTTGAAATCCTCCTCGGCCTGTTCGTCCTCGCGCAATGACATGTGCACGAGTCCGCGCACGTTGTATGCCTGTGCATAGTTGCGATCGGCATTCAAGGCCTGCTCTATTTCGTCAAGCGCAACACCGTACTGGCCCCGCTCAAAATAAAGTCCGGCTAGTTCGGTGTGAACCTTAGCGCTCTTGATGTTGCCGGAGTTCGACGAAGTGGTACCGCAACCCGCCAGCGCTAGCAAAGCAAGTAACAGGGTAACATGTATGCCCATCGGTCCGCCCCGGCTAGTCATTTATGCGGCCTCGGCTGTGTGAAAGAGGGTTCGCCTGGTTCTGTCCCGCACTTGCCCGGCCAGTTGGCCGCATGCAGCCGCTATGTCATCACCGCGTGTCTTTCGTACGGTAGTTACAATATCGGATTGCATCAGCACATCGCGGAAGCGCCGGATGGAATCGCTTCCGGAGCCCGTGTAGCCGGTATGAGGAAACGGATTAAACGGGATCAGGTTGAACTTGCATGGCACGCCACTCACCAGCTTCACCAATTCACGCGCGTGTTGCACCGAGTCATTCACGCCATCCAGCATAACGTACTCGAAAGTGATGAAATCACGGGGCGCACGTTCAAGGTAGCGCAGACAGGCAGCCAGCAATTGTCTGAGCGGGTACTTCTGATTGATCGGCACCAGCTCATCGCGCAATTTGTCGTTCGAAGCATGCAGCGAAACCGCCAGCGCCACCGGGCACTCGTCGCTCAACCTGTCCATCGCCGGCACGATTCCGGAAGTGGATACCGTGACACGGCGACGCGACAAGCCGTAGGCATGATCATCAAGCATCAGCCGCAATGCGCTGACAGTGCTGTCGAAATTCAACAGCGGCTCGCCCATGCCCATCATCACGACGTTGCTGATCTGCCAATTTCCATCGATATCCTTGCCCAACCGGCGGTTCGCCCACCACATCTGGCCGATGATCTCCGCCACGCTCAAGTTGCGGTTGAATCCTTGCTTGCCAGTGGAACAAAAAGTGCAGTCCAGCGCACATCCGGCCTGCGTGGAAACGCAAAGCGTACCGCGCGATTCCTCCGGGATGAATACCGTTTCAATCGCATTACCCGTACCCACATCCAATAGCCATTTGCGCGTGCCATCATCGGACAATTCTTCGCGAATCACTTCTGGCGCAGAAATTCCGGCGCACTTGGCAAGCTTGCCGCGCAATGCCACGGCAATATCAGTCATCGCAGCAAAATCTGACTCCCCTTCTTTGTAGACCCAGCGCATCAACTGGCGCGCACGGAAAGGCTTCTCGCCCATTTCAGCGAGATAAGCTGCCAACCCTTGCGCATCAAAGTCGAGGAGGTTCCGTTGCATCTTTAGCGAGAATGAATATTCTTTGCGGAAAAGAAATACGCGATTTCGATCTTTGCGTTTTCCGCAGAATCCGAACCGTGCACCGCATTGGCATCGATACTGTCCGCAAAGTCGGCGCGTATCGTGCCACTGGCCGCTTGCTTCGGATCGGTCGCACCCATCAGGTCACGGTTCTTCTGGATTGCGCCTTCGCCTTCCAACACCTGTATCATCACCGGCCCTGAGATCATGAACTCCACCAGATCCTTAAAGAAAGGACGCTCGCGATGCACCGCATAGAAACCTTCGGCCTCGTTACGGGCAAGGTGTCGCATCTGCGCGGCAACGATCTTCATGCCGGCATTCTCGAAGCGGGAATAAATTTTTCCGATGACATTCTTTGCCACTGCATCGGGTTTGATGATCGACAGGGTACGCTCTACAGCCATGCTTCTTTCTCCAGACATAACAATTGAATTGGTCAAATTTTCCGAGGGCGCAATTCTATCAGGCTTTGCGGGCGCTGTCGCAGGTGCCACTTCCGATAGTGGAGTTACTTAACCAATGATAAAAAGGAAATTTCCATGGCAATTCCATGCTTGAAAACCGCGAAATGCATTAACCAGGATTAATTGAACAACAGATCCGGCAGGTACAGGGTGACTTGGGGGATATAGGTGATGATGACGAGAAAAAGCAGCAACACCATCAGCCAGGGCAATGCCGCCTTGGTGACTTGCATGATGCTCATGCCGGTGATGCCGCTGGTTACGAACAGATTGAGGCCTACCGGCGGTGTGACCATGCCGATCTCCATGTTGACCACCATGATGACGCCAAGGTGGATGGGGTCGATACCCAGATGATTGGCAATCGGAAAAAAGATCGGCGCAAGGATCAGAATGATGCCGGTTGGTTCCATGAAGTTGCCTGCGACCAGCAGGATGATGTTGACCACCATGAGGAACATCCACGGCGCCATGCCGATTGCAACGATCTGCTCTGCGATGGTTTGCGGGATACGCTCGGTAGTCAGCACGTGCGCGAACAGCATCGCATTGGCAACGATGAACATCAGCATCACCGTGGTCCGGCTGGCTTCGACAAAAACCTGCGGCAATTGATTAATTTTCAGATCGCGATAGATGAAGACCGCAACAAACAGCGCATAAACCGCAGACACTGCCGCAGCTTCCGTGGGTGTGAACACCCCGCCATAAATGCCGCCCATGATGATGACCAACAGGGCCAGCCCCCACATCGACTTCCTGAATTTCGCAAATACAGTACCCAGGCTTGCGCGCGGGTTCAGCTCTATGTTCAATTTCTTGACGCGCCAATGTACTGCCAGCATCAGCATCAAACTCAGCAATATTCCGGGTATCACCCCTGCCATGAACATGCGGCCGACCGACACATCGGTCACGGCCGCATATACTACCATCACGATAGACGGCGGGATCAGAATCCCCAGCGTGCCGGCATTGCAGATCACTCCAGCGGCAAATTCCCGGGGATAGCCGTTACGCACCATGCCGGCGATGACGATGGAACCGACTGCCACGACCGTTGCAGGGCTCGAGCCCGATACCGCTGCAAACAACATGCAGGCAAGGATTGAGGCGATGGCCAACCCTCCGCGCAGATGACCTACGGCTGCGATCGCAAAATCCACCATGCGCCTCGCGACGCCTCCGGTAGACATCAATGCCCCGGCCAGTATGAAGAACGGTATTGCCAGAAGGGTGTAGTGTTCGCTGGTCTCGTAAAGCTTGATGGAGAGCGATGCCAGAGAATCCTGGGCAAAGAAAGCGATGGTCAGCAGACTCGACAACCCGAGACTGATCGCGACAGGCATGCCGATAAGCATGAAAAAAAACAGGCAGCTGAAAAGGAACAGCGTATTCACGTGTTCTCCTCGGTCGCCTTAAGCTTGAGCGCCTCTTCCACCTCGTTTGCAAGATGTAAATGGTCAGACTTGCCGCTTGCCAGATTCACCAGAACCTGAAGAAAACGCAACACCAGCAATCCAAACCCTACCGGCAGTATTGCCCGCGCCATCCACATCGGGACCGGCAAGTCTTCCAGTTCGATGCCTGCTGACTTCATTTTCATCACGTAGATCATGGAACCGTAGATCACCATCCCTGCATAAAGCAGGCATAGCAGAACAGCCACAATGGAAGTGAAGCGGCGCGCTTTGGAAGGCAGCAGCCTGATGACCGCATCTACCCCGATATGAGCGCCTACCCGCACCCCGTAAGAGATACCGATGAAAATCATGCCGGCGAAAAAGATACCGGTGAGTTCCACTGCCCAGGTGAAACCCGAGTTGAAGACATAACGCATCACGACCTGCGAAAACGTCAGCAAAGTCATCGCGGCCAACAGAAGGGCGATCAACCACTCATCTAAGCGCTTAAGAAATTTCATGATACCCCCCGGAAGGGCCCCGGCCTGGCCGGGGCCGATCGACTCATATGGTCAACATATTATTTCCCTACATGGTCTGGATCTTGCGGATTTCAATTATTTTGCGTTGGCCTGTTGTGCCGCATCGACAAGATCCTTGCCGATTTCGCCCTCGAATTGCGCCCAAACCGGCTTCATGGCCTTGCGCCATTGGTCCTTTTCGGCCTTGGTCAGCTTGATGACCTCGGCTTTTTTCGCATTGATCACCTTGGCGCGGAAATCGTCGTCTTCGGTAAAGGCGACCTTGTTGCCGTAGGCAATCGCTTCGTGCATCGCTTCGTCAAGGCCTTTTCTGACATCTTCAGGTAATCCATTCCACCACTTGGTGTTGGTGGCGACGATGTAGTCAAGAACGCCATGGTCGCTCTCTGTGATGTATTTTTGCACCTCGTAGAATTTCTTGGTATAGATGTTGGACCAAGGGTTCTCGGCTCCGTCCACCACACCCGACTGCAATGCCTGATAGACCTCGGCGAAGGCTATCTTTTGCGGATTGCCGCCCACTGCCTTGAACTGCGCTTCAAGCACATCGGATGCCTGGATGCGGAACTTCAATCCTTTGGCGTCGGCGGGTGTTCGCAAAGGAACATTGGCAGAGAATTGTTTCATGCCATTGTGCAAGAACCCCAATCCGGTAATCCCCTTCCTCTCCATCGAAGTCAGCAGTTCATGACCTTTTTGGCTGTTCTGGAAACGATCTACCGCATGGATATCATCAAACAGGAATGGCAGATCGAACACCTGCAGTTTCTTGGTGTATTTACTGAATTTGGACAACGAGGGGGCCACGATTTGCACGTCTCCGAGCAACAGCGCTTCCATTTCCTTGCCATCTCCGAACAACTGGCTGTTGGGGAAGACTTGCACTTCCACTTTGCCAGGGAATCGCTTCTCGGCAAGTTCCTTGAACTTCAATGCTGCCTGGCCCTTGGGTGTACTGTCTGCGACCACATGGCTGAATTTTATTACAATAGGATCGGCGGATGCCGCCATGGACAGGCTCAACAACAATGCACTGCACAATGTGTTTATTAGCTTCATGTTTCTCTCCCTTGGAAAATTGGCACAACTGGAACTGCAACCATTGTGGCTGGCATCATAGACCAATTATTCACATGACACCAATACCCCCTCTTCATTACCCGAAGCAAGATAATCGGCTTCCATTGCCACTCCCACCACACACACCAATTCCTCTCCGCAAAACAGCAGCGGCAATCGTTCGCGATTCCAGGGCGGTATATCATGTTGTTGCAGCAGATTTTTTAGAGTGCGTTTTGACGCAGTCGGATTAGGCCTCAGCGATTCAGAGCCTCTCCTAAGGCGCAACGTCAACGGGGCACGCTGCAGTTTCCGCAAACTGAGCCCGGAGCCTGCCGAGCTTGAGAAATGCAGCCGGGTGTGCAATGGTGGCCACTCAAGCATTGACTCGCCCTGCCAGGCCAATATCAGATCACGATCGAACTCGGTCTCCAATGGCAGCACATATGCCCTGCCCCTATACCTTCGCACCTGAAAATCACCATAGCGCACGCTCACCGCGGCGTCCTGCCGCGCTTCGCAAAGCTGTCTGAGCATTTCTTCAATCTGCGTGCTCCGCGGCAAGGGTGCACCCTGTGCATGAAGGAAGTAACGCAGTAGATTCTTTGCGCGGATAGGCGAAAGCATTTTCAGTGCAGCAACCTGCAAAGTATTTCCTTCTAGCGCCAGACCGGCATCTTGACCGGCCAATTGGTCGAGAAGTTCGCTCGCTTCTGCCAAATGGCGGGTGCTGCGCACCAAAGTGTCGCGATAGGCGGGAAACCCCCTCTCCAGCACAGGAAGCACGCAATGACGCAAATAGTTGCGCGGATATCCATCGTCCGCATTGCTTTCATCATCTATCCACTGCAGACCCCGCTCTTCGGCATAAGCAAGGATTTCCTTGCGGGAACAGAACAATAGCGGACGCAGCAATGAATGCGAACCTACCCGTTCGGCAAGCATCGGCATGGCTGCAGCACCACGAATGCCCGCTCCGCGCAACAATTGCAGCAAAAGGGTCTCCACCTGATCGTCAGCGTGATGCGCCAGCGCGACAAAATCACAAGTTTGTCTGGCGAATACCGCGTGGCGCAATTTGCGCGCGGCGGCTTCGATGCCATGCTCGCGCAGTGGCGCGATATCGACATGTTCGATGTGCAGCGGGATTCGGAGGCGCGCACACAGGGCCGAGCAGAATTCTGCCCAGTCATCCGCCTTCGGACTAATGCCATGGTGCACATGCACGGATGAAAGCCGCCAGGAAAAGCTCTCGGAGATATCGCTTAACAGATGCAGCAGAACCACCGAGTCCAGCCCGCCGCTCAAACCGACCACGATGGAACTGTTCGCGGGAACCAGCGGGACGATCCGGGCCGTGATTCGCTCAGCAAAATGGCTGGGGGTGAACACTATCGAACCCAAAAGATATCAATCAATATTAGATCCGTAATTCTTTCAACACAGTGATTCATACAGATCCGTCCAATCCGGATTGAATTTCTCTATCAATCTCAGTTTTCATGAGCGTTGCCATTCCTTCGATTGCCTTTTCACGTTGAATGGCCGATTCCATCGTTTCATGCACCTCATACCAGACAGAGCGATCCACCTCATACTTCTTGGTGAAGCCATT
>QJWF01000136.1 GCA_003235435.1 Nitrosomonadales bacterium | reverse complement strand
ACCAATTGGTCGCTGGTTCGAATCCAGCACGACCCACCAGATTAAAAGGGCTGCAGCGATGTGGCCTTTTTTTGTTTGCCTCATTTATGGGAATGTTCTCCATCAATGGGCATCGGTTTAAATCCGTCTATTCTTTGCTCTCATAATGATATGGTTATTCAACTTGGATGCCCTGACAATAACACGGGGATATCGCTGTTTGCATTAAGAAAACCTTTAGCATTTTGCTAAATGCCAGTAAACAGGACTGTTCTTGTGTTGGCGGTGCTCAAGGCATGGTGGCCACTCCCAAGACGGCACTGCATCACTCCGAGCAGGGACCCTAACTGCTCTTCTACAGAGTTACCATCGGTTTAATCTGGTACCCCATGGCCCGATAGCCACGCTGGCGCTTGTCCCACATGCGCGCGAGTTGGGGATGATCGATCTCGGCGTAATCGCATATGCGCACATCCTGCTTGTCGGTGTGTTCCCTGTGCAAGCGTCCGGCATATTGCTGTAAGGTCCCTTTCCAGGAAATCGGCATGGCCAGCACCAGCGTGTCCAGAGGCGGGTGGTCGAAGCCTTCGCCTATCAGGCGGCCAGTGGCGAGCAGAAGCCTCGGGGCCGTTTCGTCCAACGCATCCAGCTCGGCAAGGACAGCAGCTCGCTGTTTCTTCGACAAGCGTCCGTGCAGGACAAAGCAACGCTCCACATCATCACCGAGCGCTTCCTGCAACATTGGCAGGTGATCTGTCCGTTCGGTAAGGACCAGCACCTTGCGCCCTTCGCGATATGCGGCCAGCGCATCCCCGGCGATCTTTCGAGTGCGGTCGGCATCGTTAGCGAGAACGCGGAACACTGCCTGAATCGGTGAATCAGGCGGAACCTCCGGCGCCGGCAAAACTTTCGGCCAGACCTCTAACTGGGCTGGGGCGGTCTCCGGTCTTGCGGCGCTATGGCGGATTGGCCCGCACTGCATGAAAATAATGGGCTGATGACCGTCGCGTCGTATCGGAGTGGCGGTCAGTCCCACAACAAATCTGGCCCTGGCTTGCTTGAGGATTGACTCAAAGGAAACGGCCGACACGTGATGGCACTCATCGACGATGATCTGTCCGTAGTGATCCAGAAGTACACCCAGGTCCTCTCGACGCGACAGTGATTGCATAACGGCAATGTCGATCCTACCGGATAGCTTTTTCTTGCCGCCGCCGACTACTCCCGGACCTTCTTTGGGGATATCCAGAAATCCCTTCAGCCGTTCTTGCCATTGACTAAGTAGTTCGGTGCGATGCACCAGCACCAGCGTGCTCACCCTGCGTCTGGCGATCAAGGCGGCGGCAATGACTGTCTTGCCGAAAGCAGTCGGGGCGCAGAGCACGCCAATCTCGTGCTTGAGTATCTCACGCACCGCTGTTTTCTGGTCCTTTCGTAAGCTGCCGGTAAAATTGGTGAATACTTTCCGGCCAGGCAAGCGTTCGTCCTGTAGCTCGGTGCGGATGTCGTTCTTTTGCAACAAATCAAGTACGGCATCGAGGCAGCCTCGCGGCAGGCTGATATGCTGGGGGTGATTCTCGGCGCAGCTAATGATACGCGGTTTATCCCATACCGACAGACGTAACGCCTGCGCCTTGTAGAACTCCGGATTCTGGAAGGAAGCAAGCCTTATCAGGCGATTGGTCAGCGGTTGGGGCAAATCAGCTTTAGCGATGAAAATCTGGTTAGCCAGCACCAGAGTCAGGGAATCCGGCAATGGACCAACTATTTGGACAGGTACAGGTGAATTGCGCTGCCAGGGCTTGCTGTCCTCTTCCTCCGCCGCGAAGGCCACATCCAGGGGGTGACGTCCGCCGCTGGCCCGCAGAATAGCGTCTTCCAAATCCTTTAGAGACAAGGGCCGGATCGATGCCAGAAAGGCCCACTGATCAGAATAAGGCTGCAAGTGTTCGTCGACGAACACACTGCGGCCCAGTTCCCTTGGCTGTTTTTGCAAGGGCAGCGCGATCAGGTTACCGAAGCCTCCCTTCGGCAGGGTGTTCTGGTTGGGGAACATACGGTCGTAGCTGGAGAGAGACAATTGCCGCGTGCGGTCGCAGGTGTAACTGAGCAGTGCAGTTCCGAGCTGTCGGGCTTCAGATGCCGGAACAGGTTCGGAAAAGAAGATCCAGGCGTGCGCGCCATTTCCGGATCGGGATATTTCCAGAGCCGCCGGAATGGATAACTCGCGACAGGATTGTATAAAAGCCTTAGCGTCCTCGGGCCAGTCAGCCTCGTCAAAATCGGCCGACAGAAAATAGCAGCTGTTATCAGTCAGAAGCGGATAAATGCCGATCGTCTGTTTCCCGGCCAGATGGTCGTAGAGTACCTGATCGGTCGCCGGCAGAAACTGCCGATGTTTGCAGTCGCCGCACTTTACCTTGGGTTTTTGACAAACCCCGGGCTTCCACTCGTTACCGCAAGCCGGGGAATAGCCCGATGTGCCCTTTGCTGACTCCCAACGCTGGGGATACACATCCTCACGTCCGCGGAACAGACGGCGAAACAGGGCAATTTTATCGTCGGTACTGAAGTTGCTTGGAATTGGGGAAAGTTCCGGCGGCGCGAACACGGGTTCAGTAATCTTTTCTTCCCAAGTGATACCATGCTGGATGAGCAAGGCCTTGAGTCGGTCGTTCTCCTCGCGCAGTCGCAGCAGTTCATCATGGAAATTCAACTGCGAGTCATTCTTCGGCAAATCTACCATCAGATTTTGTCTCGCCAGGATCGCGCTTCGAGTTGAGCTTGCTGATCATCCCTCAATATGTCACAGCTTTAGTTATTGCTCTGACAAAGCTCGGCCAAAACATTTAGGAGAAGCCAGATAATAGTGGCTCACTTTAGCAGTACGGCTGGATTTTCAACTCTAGGTGAAGGTAGGGATTCAAGCCCGAGCTAATATTGAAACAAATTAAGTTTGCTTTATTCACAGCCAGTTAGCGAGATCCTGCTGGCCGATAATGGCCATGATTTCGACAGTCTCTCCCTGAACGCGATAATAAATGCTGTCGGTGCCGCACAAGCTGCGCCTGTACCCGGCTCGGATGTGGTCTACGGCCGGATACGATAGAGGTTGCTCCGCGAGTTGTTCAAACCGTTCAAAGAAGTCACTGTAGTAGCGGTCCGCTTGGACCTCGCCATACTCTCGAAGCCCTCGCGCATAAATCCGCTTTAGGTCTGACTTTGCGTTTTCCGTGAGTTTATAAGTCCCCATTACGCCGCGCTTCCGCTTTCGCTTCGGCTAAAATTTCTGCACGACTTTGACTGGTGAATTGACTGTCTTCTGCCTGAATGAGTCTGGCACGAATTAACTCTATTTCACGTGCCTTGCGAATGAGATCGTTAACCACGTCGCTCTTGCTGGTATATTCCTCGCTCTCGACTTGTGCGCGGAGCCAGTCGTCATTCGGCGGTGTAAAAGTAATACTTTGTCTCGGCATGTGGGAACCTCAGAAAATCAATATGGTGCAATATTGCACCATAATTGCACCGAAAAAGTCTTGTGTCAATCCATAGAATCAGGCTTGGATCGCTTTCCCCACAATTACTACCGAAAACTCGTTAAAGCGGGGCAAAACAAGGTGGAAACACCTGCAAAACTGCCGAAAGTGCGGGGAACTAAAAGTCGAAAAGACAAATAAAAACAAAAAGATAGGAAAATATCGGTGAATGGCTTTTAACCAATTGGTCGCTGGTTCGAATCCAGCACGACCCACCAAATTAAAAAGGCTCACCCATCGGGTGGGCCTTTTTAATTTGTGGTTTGTGTTGATTTGGTTCGAACCAGCCGGTTCGACAAATCGGCAGGAAAGCC
>QJWF01000103.1 GCA_003235435.1 Nitrosomonadales bacterium | reverse complement strand
AATGCTTGCAGCAAAAGTAGTGAAGTATCCTTTCGCGCGCAATGGCAAAGGCTTAATATGAAAAACTGCTGCGCTTGGCATTACTTTATTGCTCAACGACTCGGAATGCTCATTTACTTATTTGTAAACTCCGCTCCCTCGCCATTTCGCGCCTTGTTCTGCCATCGCTCGCTACGTTTTTCTTTCTTCGTAGATACTGTAAGATTTTCTTTTTGAGGATATGACCATGAACAACCCCGGCAATTTGAAGTACACCACATCCCACGAATGGGTCAGACCCGAATCCGACGGCTCCATCAGCGTCGGAATAACCCAGCATGCACAGGAATTGCTCGGCGACATGGTGTTCGTCGAGAGTCCCAAAGTTGGCCGTAAGCTCAAAGCCAAGGAAGAATGTGCGGTCGTGGAATCGGTGAAAGCTGCTGCAGACATCTATGCGCCGGTAAACGGGGTTGTCACGGCGGTCAACAGCAAGCTGGACGATGCCCCGGAATCGATCAATGCCGATCCGTATGAAGCGTGGATGTTCAAAATGAAGCCGGACGATCCTGCCGATGTAGCGACATTGATGGATGCCAATGCCTATCAGGCACTGGTTGATAGCGAAGCCCATTAAAAAGCAGGTTGCATGTTGCGGGCTTGAAGATACGCAATAGCTTGCCTTCGACACTGATTCCTGTATCCCGCATCCATAATCCCATTTACCAAACCATGAAGACCGAGCAATTTGTAAATCGCCACAACGGCCCTGCAGAACATGAAGTCAGCGCTATGCTGCAGAAGATCAATGCGCCTTCGCTCGACGCACTGATCGACCAGACCATACCTTCCAGCATACGTCTCGAAAAGCCTTTGAACCTGCCAGAGGGGCTGTCCGAGCATGAATATCTGCTGCACCTGCGAGGCATCGCGGCGAAGAACAAACTATACAAAAGCTACATCGGCCTGGGCTACTACGACACCATCCTTCCGCCGGTGATCCAGCGCAACATCCTGGAAAATCCCGGTTGGTACACGGCCTATACACCTTATCAGGCAGAGATTGCACAGGGTCGCCTCGAAGCATTGCTGAATTTTCAGACCATGGTGATTGATCTGACCGGCATGGAGATCGCCAATGCCTCCCTGCTGGACGAGGCCACGGCCGCGGCCGAGGCAATGACCATGCTGCACGGCCTGCGTACAGGCGAGGCATTGGAGCAGAACAGGGACAGTTTTTTCGTGTCGCACGAATGCTTCCCGCAAATCATCGAATTGTTGAAGACACGCGCCGCACCACTCGGCATCAAACTGGTCATCGGCGATTTCAAGACTGTCACATTGAACGATTCGTTCTATGGCGCGCTGCTGCAATATCCGACAGCCGATGGCGCTGTGCATGATTATGCCGACTTCGTCACCCGGGCCAAAGCCAATGGCATGACCATCGCAGTCGCGGCAGACATACTCAGCCTGGTGTTGCTCACTCCGCCGGGCGAATGGGGTGCGGATGTGGTGGTCGGCTCCACGCAACGCTTCGGGGTTCCAATCGGATACGGCGGACCCCATGCCGCATATTTCGCCTGCCACGATATCCACAAGCGCTCCATGCCGGGACGCATCATCGGCGTGTCGGTCGATGCCGATGGCAACCCGGCTCTGCGCATGGCTTTGCAGACACGCGAGCAACATATACGCCGCGAAAAGGCTACTTCCAATATCTGTACTGCACAGGCACTTCTGGCGATCATGGCCAGCATGTATGCGGTGTATCACGGTGCAAATGGGCTGCGCGGTATCGCTCAGGCAGTGCATCTGTCCGCAGCAGTACTTGCCAACGAATTGAAAATACTCGGCTATGCCGTAACCGAAGAAACTTATTTCGACACGATCAAGCTCCTCCATACCGATAACGTCAGGATCCACGCTCTGGCGGAAGCAGCACGTATCAATTTCCGCTATACCGACGACGGACTGACGATCGCACTGGACCAGACCACCGATATAGAGGCACTGAATGAAATATTGAGGGTATTTGCCCAGGCTGCTGGCAAAACCGCTCCAGTTCTTGCCAAGGCGCAGGTTCATTCCCAGACCATGCGCGTGCAGACCAGACATTCACCCATTCTGAGTCATCCGGTATTCAATACCTATCACTCCGAGTCGGAGATGATGCGCTACATCAAACGGCTGGAAAACAAAGACCTTTCGCTGACCCACTCGATGATATCGCTGGGTTCCTGCACGATGAAACTGAATGCGGCGGCGGAACTGCTTCCGTTGACATGGCCGGAATTCGCCAATTTGCATCCCTTTGTTCCGCTGGAACAAGTGGAGGGCTATCAGGAAATCATCGCCAGTCTGGATGCCATGCTGTCGGAAATCACCGGCTTCGCCAAAATGAGTTTCCAGCCAAACAGCGGCGCGCAGGGCGAGTATGCAGGCCTGCTGGTTATACAGGCATATCACCGGTCGCGCGGAGAGGGTCAGCGCAATGTGGCATTGATTCCCGCTTCGGCGCATGGTACCAACCCGGCAAGTGCCGCGATGTGCGGAATGAAGATCGTGGTGGTGAAGTGCGACAAGAATGGCAACATCGACATCGGCGATCTGCGCGAAAAGGCGGGACAGCACCGCGACGACCTGTGCTGCCTGATGGTTACCTATCCGAGCACGCACGGCGTCTATGAAGAAGGCATCAAGGACATCACCCGCATCGTTCACGAGAACGGCGGCCAGGTATACATGGATGGCGCGAACATGAATGCGCAGGTCGGCCTGACCAGCCCCGGCAATATCGGCGCCGATGTGTGCCACCTTAATCTGCACAAGACTTTTGCGATACCGCACGGAGGTGGTGGCCCCGGCATGGGACCCATCGGCGTGGCGGCGCATCTCGCGCCATTCCTGCCCAAACATCCGGTAGTCAAGACCGGAGGAACGCAAGGCATCCACGCGGTGTCTGCCGCACCCTACGGTAGTGCGTTGATCCTGCTGATCTCATACGGTTATATCAGGATGATGGGCGGCGCGGGTCTTACCGAAGCGACGCGCATTGCAATACTGAACGCCAACTACATCAAGGAGTCCTTGAAGGATCACTTTCCGACGTTGTACAGTGGAGCAAATAATCGCTGTGCGCACGAGATGATCCTGGCATGTGCCGACTTCAAACGCGATGCCGGCATCGAAGTTGCCGACATCGCGAAACGATTGATGGATTACGGTTTCCACGCACCAACAACCTCGTTCCCGGTGGTGGACACCCTGATGGTCGAACCCACCGAGAGCGAATCCATGGCGGAGCTGGACCGCTTTTGCGAAGCGATGATATCGATACGCGGCGAGATTGACGAAATCATTTCTGGCAAAGCTGACAGGAAGGAGAACATCATCAAACATGCGCCGCATACCGCCAAATCTGTAGTGACCAGCGACTGGAAGAGAAGTTACTCTCGCGAACAGGCTGCATTCCCGTTGCCATGGGTGCGCGACAACAAATTCTGGCCGAGTGTCGCGCGGGTGGATAACGTATATGGTGACAAGCACCTGATTTGCGCCTGCCCGCCCATTGAATCCTATGCAGACTCGTGAAGCGGGAGGTTTGATGTGGAAAATCCCAACAAACACCGCTCCGGTATTTCGCATGCCTGGCGCGCAACCGGAATTGCATGGCAGGGCTTGCGCGCAGCCTGGAAGCATGAGGATGCATTTCGCCAGGAACTTCTTGTTGCAGCGATAGCGATACCGGTCGCGCTGTTTCTGCCGGCAAGCCTTGCCGGCAAGGCCATGATGATTTCCAGTATCCTGCTGGTTCTGATTGTTGAACTGATCAACTCGGCTCTGGAAGCAACTGTGGATCAC
>QJWF01000029.1 GCA_003235435.1 Nitrosomonadales bacterium | reverse complement strand
CAAGGTGGACATCGGCGCCAAGCAGGTGGATCAGGCCGGCGCGACGATGGAAGAGATCGTCAATGCGGTGAAACGGGTCACCGACATCATGTCCGAGATCGCAGCCGCCTCGAACGAGCAGAGTACCGGGATCGAACAGGTCAATCAGGCGATCACCCAGATGGACGAAGTGACGCAGCAGAACGCCGCGCTGGTGGAAGAGGCGGCGGCAGCTTCCGAGTCGATGCGGGAGCAGGCAAAAGCGCTATATCAGGCGGTGAGCGTGTTCAAGCTGGACAAAACCAGGAAAGGCACGCAATCGGCAGTTGCCAGGCCGGTGATCACGTCAACTGCGCAAATAGCGGGGAAACCGTTCAGAGAAAAGCGCTTGTCCAAGCAAGCCGGGGAACGAAAGCTTATAAAGGCCAAGGAATTCAAGGACGGCGAATGGAAAGAGTTCTAGAATTTTCATTCAATTACCAAGCTGTAGCGATTTAATTTGATGTTGTGCTTTTTGCGCCGGGTCGTTGAATAGTCCAGTGATTTGGAAGGCCATGGGTTCTGTCCTGCAATCGAGCAACGGTCGTGATCGTGAATTTCTGTTCACACTGGAAGATTTCGAGCGAGTCTCCAGATTGATTTATGATCATGCGGGCATTTCGCTCAAGCCATCCAAGCAGGATATGGTATACAGTCGATTGGCGCGCAGATTGCGCGCGAACGGGCTGGATAATTTTCGTGATTATCTGGCACTTCTGGAAAGAAAAGATCCGGTCGAATGGGAAGCATTCGTCAACTCTCTAACCACCAACCTGACTTCATTTTTTCGCGAACCCCATCATTTTCCGCTACTCACGGAACATGTGATCAATCAGAACGGGAGTCACCACATAAGCCTGTGGTGTTCGGCAGCTTCAACGGGCGAGGAACCCTACTCGATAGCAATGACTATGGTTGACGCTTTTGGCAGTTTTTTTCCGCCCGTTACAATTGTGGCGACCGACGTGGATACAAATGTGCTCGCCAAAGCAGAAAAAGGTGTTTACCCTATCGATCATATTGATAAATTGCCGACTGACAAGGTGAAGAAATTCTTTCTCAGGGGGACAGGAGCTCAGTCAGGATATGTAAAAGTAAGGCCGGAGTTGCAGGCCATGATCACATTTCGGCCCGTCAACCTGCTGGCCGACAGCTGGCCGATACGCGGTCCACTGGATGCGATTTTTTGCCGTAATGTGATGATATATTTCGACAAACAAACCCAGCTCAGGATACTTCAACGGTTTGTCCCGTTATTGCAACCTGACGGCCTGATTTTCGCCGGCCATTCTGAAAGCTTTTATAATGCCACTCACTTGCTCAGGCTGCGAGGAAAGACCGTATACGAATTGGCACAACCACATTCCCATGCACACCAGACAAGATAATTCGATGGATTTGACAGATAAGTCGGAAGGGGCGGTTCAGTATGGCTGAACATGGCTTCGAAGAGATCCTTTCTCCGCATCTTTATTTCGATCGAGAACATAATTCCGAGGCGGCAAAGATACTTCCCGGAGAATATTATGCGACTGGACGCAATATGGTTTTGGTTACCGTGCTGGGTTCCTGCGTCTGTGCATGCATACGTGACAAGGTCAGTAGAATCGGCGGCATGAACCACTTTATGTTGCCTGAAAGCGGCCAGGACAGGAACAATCCGCTGGGCGAGTCGGCACGTTACGGCACCTATGCCATGGAAATATTGATCAACCAGCTGCTCAAAATGGGCGCCAAACGCAGCAATTTTGAGGCAAAGGTGTTTGGTGGTGCATCGGTTCTGCGAGGGTTCACTGTTAATAACGTCGGAGAGCGGAATGCGGAGTTCGTGCTGCAGTTTCTCAGGACAGAGCATATTGCTGTGGTAGCCAAAGACCTGCTCGATATATTTCCGCGCAAAGTGTATTACTTCCCTGAGACCGGTTTGGTCAGGGTGAAGACCTTGCGGCATGTTCATAACGATACGATCATCTCCCGTGAAGCCGAGTACAACAAGCGTTTGCAATACGCAAAACTGGAGGGGGATGTGGAGTTGTTTGGTTGAATGCATTATTTGCAGGCTGCGATCGGCTGATCTGTATCTTGGGCTGTGCTCGTTTCCTGGGGCAGGAACATTGCAGTTGCAACAAAATTAATTGGCAAGAGTGAACATGAAGAGCCGCAAGATCAAGGTGCTGGTGATAGACGATTCTGCACTGATCCGTGCCGTGATGAAGGAGATCATTGACCGGGAAAAGGATTTGGAGTGCGTTGGCGCGGCTCCCGACCCTCTGGTGGCGCGCGAGATGATCAAATCGCTTGATCCGGATGTCCTGACGCTGGACGTGGAAATGCCCAAGATGGATGGCTTGGATTTCCTGGAGCGTCTGATGCGCCTGCGGCCGATGCCGGTGTTGATGGTCTCGACGCTTACCGAGCTCGGTTCAGACATCACATTCCGTGCACTGGAATTGGGCGCCGTGGATTTCGTGTCCAAGCCGAAGCTGGATATCGCACGGGGCATGGAAGAATATGCCATCCAGATCACCGACAAGATCCGTGCGGCCGCTCAGGCGCAGGTCCGCAAAACTGCCGCCACCCGCGCGCCAGAAAAGCTCTCCGCGAGCGCGATATTGCATAGTTTTGCGCCAAGGCTGTTCTCAACCGAGAAGATTGTCGTAATCGGCGCATCCACCGGCGGGACCGAAGCGATCAAGGAGATATTGACCAATCTGCCCGCGGATGCACCGGGCGTCATGGTGACGCAGCACATGCCGGAGCATTTTACCAAGTCATTTGCAGATCGCTTGAACACGTTGTGCAGGATTTCAGTCAAGGAAGCGGAACATAACGAGCGTGTCCTCCCCGGGCACGCCTATATCGCCCCGGGTCATTCGCATCTGCTGCTCGGGCGCAGCGGCACGAATTACATGACGCGGCTGGATCAGGGAGACCTGGTGAATCGTCATCGGCCATCCGTCGATGTGCTTTTTCGCTCGGCAGCCAACGTCGCAGGACCCAATGCATTGGGCATCATACTGACCGGAATGGGCAAGGACGGCGTCCAAGGGATGTTGGAAATGAAAAAGGCCGGCGCGCATACGATTGCCCAGGACGAGGCGAGTTGCGTGGTGTTCGGCATGCCCAAAGAGGCTATTTCCGCAGGGGGCGTGAGTGAGGTACTGCCGCTGAAGAAGATCGCGTACCGCACCGTCGAATACCTCGAGTCGCGGGGGCAACGGAACACACGGGTATAGCAGGCGCGCTGACTCCCCAGTACTCCGAGCCTGATCGCTCGGCACCTGAGACGAAAATCAAGTCGCCGCAGCCGGAAGTACTATCACGCCTTGGCCGGTTGCGGCGAGTCTCTGTTGCACGCCGGTTACTTAGCTACATTCACGCCCGATGGCGCAGAAGATACATAGCCGACCGCTCCCGGATTTTGCTTTACGAAATCGATCACTTCGGCGTCTCCAGACTTCATTGCAGGCGCTGTCAGGCCGTCACGGAACGATTTCTTGGTCCAAGCACTATTGTATTTGGTCTTGGCCATATCAAGATATTTTGACAGGAAGGCGTCCTGCAATGACAAATTGTCGACCGGGATCAGTTTGGTTCCGCCGGCGAATTGTTTATCCCCGAGGAACACATCCTTCACATCACTGCTGGAAATTGTTGTTCCCGGATGGGAAATGACGACCACGTCAGCCGCATTGGCAAGTTGGGGCAGCAACAAAGCCAGCAGAACGACAGCGATATATCCGAAAAAGGTAGATTTCATCATGCTCGGTCTCCTTAGGCTTAGAAGCGGATGGCGTATTGTGCACGGAAGCTGCGGTAGCTGGATC